>CAYNUM010000034.1:0-11067 GCA_964400025.1 uncultured Croceivirga sp. | reverse complement strand
AGTGATGGCTACCCAGGCAAGTGCCATTGCCTTTTTGTCAACCCCTGGTCAAGCTTTTCATGACGGAATGGGTTTTGTACAGTTCGATTTTGGCTTGCCATTGGCCATGATAGTCATCTGTGCGGTATTTATCCCCATTTATCACAAACTAAAGGTGTATACGGCCTATGAAATGCTTGAAAAGCGTTTCGACCTAAAGACCCGCACATTAACAGCAATTTTGTTTTTAATTCAACGTGGATTGGCAGCGGGTATCACCATTTTTGCCCCTTCAATTATTCTATCTGCCGTTCTGGGATGGGATTTAAGAACATTGAACATTCTTATCGGAATTTTGGTAATCATATACACGGTTCTTGGTGGAACCAAAGCGGTCAACATTACCCAAAAGCAGCAAATGTTTGTTATTATGACGGGTATGTTCTTTGCCTTCTTTTTTATTATGGGAAGTCTACCCACAGATATTTCGTTTGGGGAAGCCCTAAAAATTGCGGGAGCCAATGATAAATTGGAAATTCTAAATTTTGACTTTGATACTAAGAATCGGTACACCTTCTGGAGTGGAATCACAGGAGGCTTTTTTCTAGCGCTAGCCTATTTTGGCACCGATCAAAGTCAAGTACAACGTTACCTTTCAGGAAAAGATATTCGTGAAAGTCAATTAGGACTGATTTTCAACGGAATTTTGAAAATACCGATGCAGTTCTTTATTCTTTTGGTTGGGGTTATGGTATTTGTTTTCTATCAATACAATCCATCACCGCTTCACTTTAACCCTGCGGCAAACGAGGCCATCAAAAGCTCAGAATTTGTTGAAGATTATGCGGCATTGGAAGAAGGCCACATGGCTCTTGAAAAAGAAAAGAGAATGGCCCAAAACGATTTTGTGACGGCCTTAAAGCTTAAGGACTATGATGCCATCGAACAGGCCAAAATCAATTTGATTCAAGTTAACCAGGAGGAGTTGAGCAATCGAGAAGCCGCCCGAACCTTAATTAGTGAAGCTGATGATACCGTTGAAACCAATGATAAAGACTATGTCTTTATACATTTTATACTTAATAATTTACCCAGAGGATTAATCGGTCTTCTACTTGCAGTAATCTTATCTGCCGCCATGTCATCAACGGCCTCTGAACTTAACGCTTTAGGTACGATTACCGCCCTTGACCTCTACAAAAGAAATCGCAAGGTCGAACTTACTCAAAAACAAGATGTTTGGGCTACAAAGGGGTTTACTCTGGTTTGGGGTATAGTTGCCATTGTTATTGCCTGTGTGGCCAACCTTTTTGATAATCTTATTCAATTGGTAAATATTATTGGGTCTATCTTTTACGGTAATGTATTGGGTGTTTTTCTATTGGCATTTTTCTTCAAGTTTGTTCGAGGCAATGCGGTTTTCATTGCAGCTATCATTACGCAGGTCATAGTCATATTAGGTTGGTACCAAGATTGGATGTCTTATTTATGGTTGAACGCTTTTGGATGTTCTTTGGTCATCGTTCTAGCCTTATTACTTGAAATGTTGGACCGTACCTTAGGTCAACCGCCGATAAAGACATGAAAAAAACCCTGACACTTGTGTCAGGGTATATTTCCAAAAAGATTTTACTGAATCTTATAAAGCTCCCCACTCTTTTAGTGAGTCTTTATTCATTTTCACATAATCTTGGTTCCCTGCAGCCTCAGCAGCAGCTAACGATTTTTTGGCAGCTTCGATAGCAGCTTTGGAATCGCCAAGTTTTGCATGAATCAATGATTGTCTGCGCAATACCCAATACTGCTTGCCTTCTGTATCCATCGCAGCTGCTTTGTCAATCCATTCTTTGGCTTTTTGCATATCCAAGCCTTCTTCAAAATAGTAAGAAGCCGCAGAATAATAATCTCTTCCCGCTGGACCGGCAAGAACTGTTTCGATACTTTTCTTTGCTTTCTCGGCAGTTGGTACTTCAAAAGGCACACCAACGTAAACATCTTCCCAAAGCATCCCTAAAAGGGCCCCATTGTTGGTTAGGTCATCAATGGTGATCGTAAAAGTCTCTACCGGCATTGGCATTTTAAGAATTTCAACCTTAGTTGAAGCAGCTACTTTTGCAGCATCCCAATTTTGTGGGGTACCCCAATTCTCAGTGTCTGAATAAAAGAAAACTTCCCAAACGGCTTCACCTGGTCTTGTGAACACTGCATAAGACCCAGCTGCAACTTCTTTACCACCAATCTTTACGGCGTCGCTAAAAGTAACTATGGTATTCTTATTGGCACCTGTTCTCCAAAGCTTGTCATAAGGTACCAAATTGCCAAAAACTTCTCGCCCTCGCATTGATGGCCTTGAGTATTCAACATCAACTTGGGTCAAACCAACCATTTGCCCCAATTTAGATGATGGACTAGGTTGTGGTGTTTGCATCTGTGCGTTGACTGAAAGCGCCAATAGCACCATGAGACTTAAAACTGTAAATTTTTTCATTATGTGTGTTATTTTCAAATTGATAGTGAAGCAAAACTAGCCAATTCGAAAGGCCGAAATAGTTAAGAAATACTTAAATGCAATAAGGTTAATCTCTCAAAAACGGTGAAGAAATCACCTTATTATCATAAAAAAAGCCGAGGTGATAAACTCCTTGACTAAACGTAGAAATATCTATTGGATTTTGGGTAATTCGCTCTAGTGGCGTGTATCGAATCATTCGCCCAGAACTATCAAAAATTCCCATTCCAAAAATGGGCTTTAAGGAATTCAGTTCATAGAACAATTCAAAGCTATCGTTTGATTTGTACACAATTAATTCATCGTTTACCGGAATCTCCTCTTCCTCCTCACCTGAGTCAGGTGGGTCATCAATTCCGTCCAAAGTGAATGAGAATAATTGGGATGCAGAATTCACCAAAGGTTGGTTCACAAATTCCTCAGAAGTGGCGTAAAAGGTATCTCCTGAAAAGGTCAGCGCCTCTACTTGGGCAGTACCTATTTCTAAATTTGTTTTAATCGGATTGCCAGAAAAAACAGAACCGGTATTGACCTCAGGTACATCGACAAAGAAAGGACGGAGAAGTTGAGAGTAACCGACTAAATAAAGCGTTCTTGTGAAACCGTCAAACGTTGCCCCGGTAATCAACCCATTGACTTGATATGAATCCATCCGTTCGGCCAAAAATGCCCCAGGTGTTTTTGGAATTTTATAAGCTACCGTGCCACCACTCTGCCATTGCTTCGTGAGAACAATTAAGTCATTGTCCAACACAAATAGTGCCTCGGCGTCAAAGTCGCTGCCATCAGTTTCTGTGAAATCAGTTTGGTCTTCGTATAAATAGGTAATACGTTCGGCGGTGACTTCATCTGAGGAATCAAATTCCTCTTTTGAAATTTTAAGAATCCCCAAATCAATTCGAGTCCCCCGATTATTGCCAATATCGCCTATATAGATATGACTGGCATCTTGGGAAATGTCTTCCCAATCTATGTTCTCCTCCCCAATAAGAGTTACGGTTCTTACAATCTGCAAAGTTTCAATGTCAAGAACATATAGTTGCGGAGCACTATCGGAATCATTATGCGTAATCAACTGTCCGTTATAGTGAATAAGACCAGATGTTTCCTTAATCTCAATTGGAATGTTACCTATTGCGACAATATCAGATTGCGCAAATCCGATCAAAGATTGAATAAACACCAGAAACAACAAAAAACGACGCAACTTCAGCAATTTATTTTCAAAAGTAACAGAACCGAATCTAACATCACTGTAATTAAGATAAACGAGCGACAACGACGGCCAAAGACCTTAAAAGGAGGAGTTGGCTATCGTGTTTTTAGTTGTTGTTTAACTTTTTTAATTTTTTATTGAACAAAATTGCTGGTACTTTTGTAAAAACCTTTTGATGAAATTGTATCAGCTTCATGCCAAACAGGCACTGCCCATAAGTAAACAAGAAGCCTGGGATTTTTTATCCAATCCTAAAAACCTTAAGGTCATCACACCCGATCACATGGGTTTTAAAATCCTGTCAGGAGCAGATAGACCTATGTTCCAAGGTCAAATCATACAATATATTGTCAAACCATTTCCGGGGGTATCCACAAAGTGGGTCACTGAAATAACGCATGTTAGAGAAGGGGAATATTTTGTAGATGAACAACGTTTTGGGCCTTATGCCCTTTGGCACCATAAACATTTCATTAAAGAGATTGAGGGGGGAGTCGAAATGGAAGATCTTATTGATTACAAGATTCCTTTTGGGTTTTTAGGACAATTGGTCCATCCCATTTTGGTCAAAAAACAATTGAACAGCATATTTCAATATCGCGAGGCAAAATTGGAAGAACGCTTCGGAAAATTGGAGAATTACCAAAACTCATTATCATTAAACTAAGCAAATGCAAAAAAACATACTACTCATCGGTGGATCACATGGTATTGGTTTCGAAATTGCGAAAGCACTTCACAATGACCATAGAGTATACGTCGCTTCTAGAACCAACGATGAACTTTATAACTTAGATGTAAATTACATCTCCTTTGACGTTACCACAGATACTATAGACGAATCTAAACTGCCAGATACTATTCATGGTTTTGCTTATTGCCCTGGGAGTATCAACCTCAAACCGTTAAAAATGCTTTCACTTGACGTTTTTCGTCAAGAAATGGAACTCAATTTCTTTTCGCTGGTTAATGTGATAAAAACCATTATACCAAAAATGGCGGAAGGTTCCAGCATGGTATTTTTTAGCACGGTAGCCGTAGGTACCGGTATGCCTTTTCATACTAGTGTTGCGGCGGCAAAAGGGGCTATCGAAGGCTTTGCAAAGTCCCTGGCTGCCGAATATGCCCCAAAGATTCGAGTAAACTGTATAGCGCCCTCATTAGTAGATACCCCTTTGGCGAAACGGCTGTTAAGCAATGACAAAAAACGCGAATTGATGTCGCAAAGGCATCCATTAAAGCGAGTTGGAGAAGCAGAGGATATCGCCAACTTGGCCGTCTTTTTATTGAGTGATAAAAGTACCTGGGTAACAGGGCAGATTTTAGGAGTTGATGGAGGAATGTCAACCTTGAACGTGTCTTAATGGTGAAAAGCATCAATTTTTTTTGGTTTCGCAGGGATTTACGGTTAGAAGATAATGTTGGCCTTTACCAAGCATTACAAGGCAAAAATCCGGTGCTACCCATTTTTATTTTTGACCCTGAAATATTGGATAAGCTGCCAAAAGATGATGCACGCGTTAACTTTATTCATTATCAGCTGCGACTTATGCGTGCAAAGCTTCAAACTGAAGCTCAAAGTTCAATAGCGGTTTATCACGGTCAACCAATAGATATATTTAAAAAGTTATGCTCTGAATTTAATGTTGACCAGGTCTTCACCAATCACGACTACGAACCCTACGCCTTAGAGCGCGACCGTAAAATAGGAGAGTTTTTGAATAATGAGGGTATAGCCTTTAAAACCTTTAAAGACCAAGTCATTTTTGAGAAGAACGAAGTCGTCAAAGACGATGGTAAACCTTATGTGGTTTATACCCCCTATAAAAGAAGGTGGAAGGAAACCTTTAATACATCCTTCAATCTCATCGACTATAAAATCGAACTGACCAATTTCTTTAAAAGTACTTCCCTGCCCTTTTTGGAATTGAAGGAAATCGGATTCGAAACTTCTTCAATACCAGTTCCAGACTACACGGTCACCCGTGATTTAATTCAAAACTACGAGGCCACACGTAATTTTCCAGCCAAGAAAACAGGCACCTCACGTTTAGGGCCGCATTTGCGGTTTGGAACGGTTTCCATACGCAAAATGATTAAAAAGGCTATTCAAGAAGAAAACGAAGTATTTTGGAGCGAACTTATTTGGCGTGAGTTCTTTATGCAGATTTTATGGCACTTTCCCAATACAGTAAATTCAGCCTTTAAATCAAAGTATGACCGCATTCAATGGCGAAATGATGAAGCCGAATTTGAAAAGTGGAAGAATGGGGAAACGGGGTATGCCCTTGTCGATGCCGGTATGCGTGAGCTCAATCAAACTGGTTATATGCACAACAGGGTGCGAATGCTTGTAGCAAGTTTTTTATGTAAACACCTTTTGATAGATTGGCGTTGGGGTGAGGCCTATTTTGCTGAAAAATTATTGGATTTTGAATTGGCAAGCAATGTAGGAAATTGGCAATGGGCCGCGGGTAGTGGGGTAGATGCTGCACCTTATTTCAGAATTTTTAATCCAATGACCCAAATCGAAAAATTTGATAAACAGAAAGAATATATCAGCACTTGGGTTCCAGATTTACAGGAACTCACCTACCCTAACCCTATGGTCGACCACAAGTTTGCTAGGGAACGATGTTTAAAGGTATATAAGGAAGCTGTCGGTTAAAAATAGATTTTTGGTACTTTTAGTTCGGGTACCTTAATATCACTAAAATGAAAAAGTTTATTCTCATTCTTTTATTGCTTCCGTTTTTACTAACCGCTCAAAAAATTAGCACCAACAAAAAAGCAGTAATTGCTGCTGTTGAACAACACAAAGACAACCTCATCAAAATCAGTGATTCCATTTGGGGCTTTGCTGAAATTGCTTTTCAAGAGTCCAAATCATCTGATGTGCTGGCGAGTTACGCAGAAAAGAACGGAATGAAGGTTACAAGGGGAGTTGCTGAAATCCCAACGGCATTTACAGCAACCTATGGTTCTGGAAAACCAGTCATTAGTATTTTGGGTGAATTCGATGCATTGCCCGGTCTTTCACAGAATATTCAGCCCACAAAAAATCCACTGACTATAGGTGCCCCGGGGCACGGTTGTGGCCATAACCTTTTCGGTGCAGCAAGTCTGGGCGCGGCAATTGCGATTAAAGAGCAGATAGAAAAAGGTACCTTCAAAGGAACAGTGAAATTCTTGGGAACACCTGCTGAGGAAAAGTATTTTGCCAAAGTTTGGATGGTCAAGGCAGGTTTGTGGGACGATGTAGACGTTAATCTTAGCTGGCACCCTGGGGCCTTTACTGCTGCAGATGTTCAAAGTAGCTTGTCTTTGATTGACTTTATCGTAGAGTTTTATGGTCAGGCCGCACACGCATCTTTAGACCCATGGAATGGCCGTAGTGCCTCTGACGCCCTAGAGTTATATACCACGGGAATAAACTATTACAGAGAACATATTAGACCCACGTCAAGAATTCATTACCATATTCAAGATGGCGGGCAGGTGGTGAACGTGGTTCCTGACTATTCAAGAATTTGGGTACGGGTGCGCGACCCAAAAAGAGATGTAATGTTCCCTACTTATGAACAAGTAAAAAAAATAGCGGAAGGTGCCGCAATTATGGCCGATGTAGATTACAAAATCACCCTCGTATCCGGCATTTATGAAATGCTCGTTAATCGAAGCGGTGGAGAAATTATGCAAAATAATCTTGAGTTGTTGGGGCCAATTTCATACAATCAAGAAGAAACAACCTTCGGTATGGGTATTCAACAGGCAATTGGAAAACCGCAGGTGGGTATGGATAGTTCAATTAATCCGTTACTTGAAACACAGGACCTTCCTGGTGGTGCATCGACCGATGTTGCCGATGTGAGTTGGAACGTACCCAATATAAATTTAAGCGTGACCACAGCTCCTAGAGATACCCCTTGGCACTCATGGGCAGTAGTGGCCTGCGGTGGAATGAGTATCGGGCACAAAGGCATGGTCTATGCTTCCAAAGCCTTGGCAATGACAATGGTAGACCTTTTTGAAAACCCTAAAATGATAGCGAAAATTCAAGCAGAATTCAAAACACGAAAAGGAGATACCAAATATGAACCCATGATTGACGGCCCACCTCCATTGGATGCTGATTTTGCTTTCAGGGCCTGTAGCAATTGTAATTAGATCAATAATAACCCCTCGAATAAAATTCACTAATGAAAGAAGTTGTAATTCGGACCTTTCCATTGGGTTTTCCTTGGCAAACCCAAGACCCATTTTTGTTCTGTGTTTATCATCTGGATTATTACCCTAAAGGCAATGGGGAAATGGGTCCAGATTCCGAACTCTTAAGGGGTCGAAGTATTGGAAATGACTTCACAATAAAGGATGGATGGCGTATGTATCACGGCAATACCATACCGGGTTTTCCTTACCACCCCCATAGAGGCTTCGAGACCATCACTATTGTTAACAAGGGGTATTGTGACCACTCTGATTCCTTAGGTGCAGCAGGACGCTTTGGTGAAGGAGACGTGCAATGGATGACAGCAGGTCGTGGAGTGCAACATTCAGAGATGTTTCCACTTTTAAATGAAGAAACGGAAAATACTCTAGAGCTTTTTCAGATATGGATCAACCTACCGAAAAAAGACAAATTTGTAGCTCCACATTTTAAAATGTTGTGGCATGAAGAAATTCCCATTGTCAATGAAAATGGTGCAACGGTCAAGGTTATCTCTGGGAATTACAAGAATACCAAAGCACCTGGTCCAGCACCGAATTCTTGGGCGTCAGACAATGATAACGAGGTGGCCATTTGGAACGTTCATATTGAAGAAAATCAAGAGTTCGAATTACCGAAGGCCTCTTCAGAAATAAACAGAACGGTCTATTTCTATGAAGGCGATTCCATCACAATCGATGGAAAAAAAATATTGCCTAATTACGGGATTCAGCTTGATGCTGAAAGCAACGTTATCATAAAAGCTGGTTCTAAAAAAGCAAGTTTATTGCTATTACAAGGTCAACCGATTTCTGAACCTGTGGCCCAACAAGGCCCATTTGTAATGAATACTCAAGAAGAGCTTCGTCAAGCATTTGAGGAGTATCGCTTGACACAATTTGGCGGTTGGCCATGGCCCTTCCCCGATAACGTACATGAAAAAGAAATGGGTCGCTTTGCAAAGTACCCTGATGGCGAACTTGAAATCAAATGAGATTAACATTAAAACTGGCAGCCATTTACAATCTCATATGGGGTGTATGGGTAGTGCTTTTTCCGAATCATTTCTTTGAATTGGTAGGTATGGAACCATTGAACCATCCAATGGTTTGGCAAGGCATGGGCATGGTCATTGGGGTTTATGGTCTCGGGTATTGGTTGGCATCCTATAATCCTGTTAAACATTGGCCCATAGTTGCTGTAGGATTTTTGGGTAAGCTATTTGGCCCATTAGGCTTCTTTTTCAATTACTTTAATGGCGATGTCCCTTTTGCATTCATATATACCTTGATTACAAATGATTTTATCTGGTGGATTCCCTTCTTTCTAATTCTCAGGAAAGCTCATCAAGAGACCAAATGGAAATTAAAGTGAATGGGGTTCTCAAGCTTTTTAAAGGGAGCGTTACGATACGGTTTAATATTATTCATGTTCATCGCAGGCATAAATCACTTAATAAACCCGCAGTTTTATATTCCATTAATCCCTGATTATTTGCCAAATCCATCCTCGATTAATCTGCTATCGGGCTTGCTAGAAATTCTTTTCTCAGTATTATTGGTTCCCAGTTCAACACGGAAGTTTTCAGCACTTGCTATTATAATTTTATTGATATTGTTTATTCCCTCCCACATTTACTTTATTCAAATTGGGGCATGTGTTGAAGAAGGGTTGTGCACGCCGAAATGGGTCGCTTGGACCCGCTTGATACTTGTACATCCCCTTTTAATGCTCTGGAGTTGGAAAGTTGGTCGAAATTAAACTTTGAAAACTACTATTTTGTTTAACTTTAGAATTGTTAAAAAGAAAGATTAAACCTCATCAACAAAATCGTAAAACTTTTGAATTCATTGGCCTGCGACAATTTTAGGAATCTTCAAAATTTCTTCTCGTATAATTTTTATACCTAAACAAAATTGAGCTATATTTAGGTCGAAATCAATTATGACATTTATGCATTCGCTTGTTTATCGTTCGTTTGCGAGTGAGTCCTTTAGCGTTCCCCAGATTTATGGTATGTTAAGTAAAGCAAAGGATTACAATATCGAACATCAAATTACTGGGTGTCTTCTTTATCATAACAATCACTTTCTACAACTTCTTGAAGGGGAAGAAAAAGAAGTTCTCAACTTATTTCAAAAAATTTCAATGGATGATCGCCATCATAGCATCCAAATGCTTGAAAGCAACCACACCGAAAAACGGGTATTTGATGAGTGGAGCATGGCTTTTCATGATTATGGCCAAAATGGACTTTCAGCTAATTTAAAACTAGGGCAAATCGACGCTTTCCTACAACACTCCGACGCATTTAACAAAAACAGTCGTTCAGTATTGAAATTTTTTGGTTCTGTGAAAGAAGTACTTTTTTCAAATTAGCTATTTGACTTCACTTGCTTTACTATTTGATACGGGCTGTTTCATTTTAATTTGGTTGGTGCAGTTGGTGATTTATCCAAGTTTCGGTTTTTACCAACCAAGTGATTTAATTAAATGGCATTTAAAATATACCCGATTGGTAACGATTGTTGTACTACCATTAATGACTGGGCAATTGGTTTTGGGTATTCTTCAAGCACTGTCTTGTAATTACCTAAACCTGGTTAAGCTCATTTTAATTATTGCCACTTGGGTAACTACTTTTCTGATTTTTGTACCTCTTCACAATCAAATCAATGGTTCAAAAGAGGTGAAACCAATTTGCGAGGCTTTAGTCAGTAAAAACTGGATAAGAACAGTCTTGTGGAGCTTTATATTTTTACTCTCCGTTTATCAGCACTTTATACCCTAACGATTTCAGCACCGATAGCCCTTAAACGTTCATCTATATTTTCATAACCTCTATCAATTTGCTCGATATTATGAATTGTGGAACTACCTTTTGCAGAAAGGGCCGCAATAAGCAGCGAAACTCCGGCACGTATGTCTGGCGAAGTCATTGTTGTTGCTTTTAAGGTAGATTTGAAATCATGGCCAATAACAGTTGCCCTGTGGGGGTCGCATAGAATAATTTTGGCACCCATATCCAGCAATTTATCAACAAAGAAAAGCCGACTTTCGAACATCTTCTGGTGAATGACCACTTCTCCCCTTGCCTGAGTTGCCACGACAAGAAGAATACTTAATAAATCGGGCGTTAGGCCTGGCCATGGAGCA
>CAYNUM010000033.1:2249-11133 GCA_964400025.1 uncultured Croceivirga sp. | reverse complement strand
TCCAAATCCGGATTATCTTTGTTCCAAATCTCCAGACCATTGATGACCTGCTTGATATCATAAGTAGTTAGATGTACTTGATCAAGAAAGGTATTGACCAAATCTTCAGGGTTTAAATCAATGTCTTTATCGGCTTCTTCCACATAACCCGATTTCCATTTTTGAAAAGTTTCAGATCGTAAAATAGCATCTTCCAGCGATTGCCCTGGTGCTACCGAAATATTTAGAAAATAGGCATAGAAGGCTTTAATGTAAGGCCCTTCTTCTTCCGGTTTCTTTACTACGATTCCCTTGAGCACATTATGAAGGTCACCAAGCGTATTTACCAATCCTTTCTTCATGGCTCGCCGTAGCACGAGTAATGTTCTTACATCAGTTTGTAAGCCATGTTCTCGAAAAGAAGAGGGTAATGAACTTAGCATATCAATTGAAGTATGGTCCTGCGTTTTGAAGACCAATCTTGCGATTAACCCGTTCCATATCAGTTTGGGTCTTTATCAGGGCACCGATGCCTTCCAGACCCTTAATTTTTTTGACAGCTTCTTTTGGCGAAGTATCACTCATATATTTCAACCAATTCAGAATTTCTCTAGTAGTTGGTGCACGCTCCAAGCCCAGTTGTCTTAGGTTATAAAAGACTTCTAAAGCACTTTCAACAACTTTTACATCAATTTTGGGATGGTGTTTTTCAATGATTTTTTCCATAACACCTTTGTCCGGGAAATGAATAAAATGATAGATACAACGACCTTTGAATGCTGTGGGCAACTCTTGCTCACGGTTTGAGGTGATTACGATGGCTGGCATGTCTTCTTCAGAAATTTCAATTACCTCACCCGATTCTGGCATGATGAATTTTCTATGGCTTAAGGCATATAGCAGGTCATTAGGAAACTCCCTGGGTGCCTTATCAATTTCATCAATCAGTAATACCGAGTTAGGTTTGCCATAGGCAACGGCTGCTGGACCCTTGACCACATAATCCCCTAATTTTTCAGGGTTTCTACCGCCGGTTGACAAGCGTGTCTCCAAGCCCTTTTCCTCGCGTTGGGCATTCAATACTTCAATTTGCGAATCCCTTAAATATTTTACATGGTCAAAACGGGCGACAAACTGTTCCACATTACTTTTTGATCCTACTGGGTAAACTTCTAAATCAAGTCCGCGGTCATTCGCATAATGAATGGGTAGTTCCGTTTTTCCAGTGCCTGGTTCTCCTTCGATAAGTAATGGCATTCCCAGCGTTCGTGCCATATGGAATGCTTGTGCCAATTCTGGGTCGCAAAGGTATTTTTCTGAACCTTCCCAGTATTTCGTCTCCGCCATAAAAATTTAAAACTTTATCCCGTGAATTTAGTTCTTTAAAAAGAATCGTGAAAGTACACCTTTTGAAGTACAGTTTATTGACTTAAAAGTTCTCCTGAAAGTTGTTGCTTAAAGTCCAAAACCGAAAACATGAAGTGTTTTAACCAATGTTCGAATTCGGTCATTGAACAATGGCTTCAATGTTTTCAACTGAACTTAGAGCGTCTAGAAATATTCAATCAGGGCTATTACGCCATTGTAAGAAATGACACAGGCAAAGACCAAAGCCAGAAAGAGGGCAACATTAAGTAAGGGGTGTGTTCTATGAGTTTTCATTATACCCATTTTATTGATCAACGCAATGACACCAATGATTACAAGAGGCAAAACAAATACATTGAATATTTGTGAAAGAATTTGCATCTCTACAGGATTAGACCCGAAGATGGGTACGATTAGCGCAAACAGACAGGCAAAAGCCGTTATTCGCCTAAATTGTTTTGAATTGGTGTCGAGCTCTCCAGATTGAAAATCTGCAATAAGTATGGGAACGATCAGCATAATTGGAAATATAGAAGAGAGACCTGCACTTAAGGTTCCAAAAAAGAACAAAGTCAAAGCAAACTTTCCAGCTACTGGCTCTAAGGTATTTACCATATCCAATACCTTGGTTACTGGTCGTCCTTCATAATAAAGTGCCCCGGTGGCTACGGCCATTATTGCTGCACTTATGGCAAAGACCAAAATAGCGGCCACAATAGCGTCCTTCTTTTGTTCCTTAAGGTTTTTAATATTCCAACCTTTTCCTTTAACGAAAAGGGGCCGTGACAAAAAAGTTGCCGCTGCCATAGTAGTACCCACAAAAGCTGCTGCAAGCATTTTTCCACCCTTAACTTCAGGAATACTGGGTATCAAACCATTAAGAACATCTGAAGGCAAAGGGTATACCAAGAACAATGATATTAGAAAGGATACCCCCATTACAGTAACGAAAATCACCAAGATCTTTTCAAAAAAGGTATATCTACCTACCAATAGAAGTGCATAGAAAATGGTCGTTACAACCAAAGCTATAACGATTACGGCTTCATATTTAAAAAAAGAGATACCAGGAAAATAAATCGCTAAAATCTCGTAGATGATATTGGACGAAATTCCCATGATACCCATTAAAGAGTTCCATTGGCCGAAGGCAATTCCAATAATAATCAATATTGCCATGGCCTTTCCCCATTTAAGATGTTTCTTAAATGCGAATAAGGCGGTTTCTCCTGTTAGCAGGGTATAATTACCATAAACATAAATGAGAACCCCTGAGAAAAGACAACTCAACAGTAATACCCAAAGCAATTGCATACCGTGCGTACTACCGGCAACTATCATTGAAGTTACACTACCCGTACCAATAGTATACCCTATGGCAAATATTCCCGGACCAAAACTTAAAATTAAAGTAGCTATCTTCTTTAGAAAACTTGGTCTCGAGGGCATACTTTTTTATATGAGCTCTTGAATTGTGGCCAAGGTATTCTCAACAGATTGCCTTAGGCTACTGAAATCCTTATCGAGTAGTATAGCTTTAGTAATTAACTTTGAACCCATGCCAACACAGGTCACCCCAGCATCAAACCAAGCTTTAAGATTTTCTTCGGTCGGAGCCACCCCACCAGTCGGCATAATTGGAACGTTCGGAAAAACGGCTTTGACCGATTTTACAAAGCCCGGGCCCAAAACATTACCAGGGAAGGCTTTGATTACCTTAGCGCCCAATTGTATGGCTTCGTGAATTTCGGTTACGGTTCCACATCCGGGAATCCAAAGCAAATTTTGACTATGACAGAATTTGGCCAATTCAGGAATCATTGCGGGCGAAACAATGAAATGCGCACCCTTGTTATGAAACTTTTCTGCTTCTTCTTGTGAAAATATGGTTCCAATACCCAAAATTAAATCAGGGTATTTTGTAGCATAGGCAACCAATTTTTCAAAGACCTCCAATGCATTTTCACCTCGATTTGTAAACTCGAATACTCGCACACCCCCTTTGTAGCAGGCATCTACAACATTCTTTGCAATTTCAAAATCGGTATGGTTGAAGACAGGTATTAGGCCGCTCTGAGCCATTTTTGCAATTATCTGCTCTTGATGTATTTCACTCATTTTGTTTAATTAACGGGCCACACGACCTGAAGCATCACCACTCATAAGTTTTTCAACCTCAGAAACGGTAACCAGGTTTGCATCACCTTTGATAGTATGTTTT
Source organism: uncultured Croceivirga sp. (assembly GCA_964400025.1). Classification (GTDB taxonomy): domain Bacteria; phylum Bacteroidota; class Bacteroidia; order Flavobacteriales; family Flavobacteriaceae; genus Croceivirga. The sequence continues at coordinate 7,565 of CAYNUM010000033.1, read as the reverse complement.
AAACAAGAGGCTGCAACTGCAAAATTCAGGGCATTTTGGTCATCTTTTGGATATTTTAGGAGGCCATAAATCAATCCTCCCATAAAACTATCACCACCTCCTACACGATCTACTATATCGGTAATTTGATATTCGGGTGATTTGTACATGTTTTTACCGTCATATAATACCCCTGCCCATGTATTGTGCGATGCTGACAAAGAACCGCGAAGGGTAGTAATGACTTTTTTGGCCTTAGGAAAACGCTCCATCATTTGTTTGCACACTGAAAGAAAAGCCTCGGCTTTAACGTGTTCTCCTTGAGTCGTTATATCAAGACCCTCTGGTTTGATTCCAAAGTGCTTTTCGGCATCTTCCTCATTACCCAAAACAATATCGCAATAAGAGGTCAATTCTGACATAATTTCTTCACGTTTCGAATCGTCACAATACGTCCAAAGTTTGGCACGATAATTCAAATCAGTTGATATGGTCACGCCCATTTCAGCGGCAACCTTTACAGCCTCGAGGCATGCGTCTGCAGCCCCCTGTGAAATAGCTGGCGTAATCCCTGTCCAATGAAACCACTCGACCCCTTTAAAAACCGATTTCCAATCTATCATGCCAGCTTCAATTTCGGCCATCGCAGAATGTGCACGGTCGTATACCACTTTACTACCCCTTGAAACAGCCCCGGTCTCCAAAAAGTAGATACCAAGCCTATTGCCACCGTAAATTATTTTATCTGTACCTACGCCTCGCTTTCGCATCTCCATGAGGGCGCATTTTCCAATATCGTTATCGGGCAGTCTTGTTATGAAATCTACGGGAACCCCATAGTTTGCCAATGAAACGGCAACATTTGATTCACCACCCCCATAAATAACGTCAAAGCTATTGGCTTGGGAAAATCTTAAAAATCCTGATGGGGCCAATCGTAGCATGATTTCCCCAAAAGTGACTACTTTTTTCATTTTAGAATATTGTTTTTCGTATCATTAGGTGAATTAACTAAAAGCTAGGCCACCATTGATATCTACGTTATTTCCATTAATAAATGATGCTTCGTCGGATGCAAGATATGCTACCAAATCAGCAACCTCTTTCGCAGAACCTTCACGTCTTAAAGGTGTGTTTGAAGCTACTTTTTCACGTATATCGTCTTTGGTAAAATCATCATGAAATTTTGTTCCAATCAAGCCAGGACAAACGGCATTGACGCGAATTCCTTTAGGTCCCAACTCTTTTGACATCGCACGGGTAAAAGTTGTAACAGCCCCTTTTGACGAACTGTACAGCGCCGAACCACCCCCACCGCCATCTCGAGCTGCTTGTGATGATAAGTTTATTATTGAAGATCCCTTTGGCATTAATGATTCAAAAGCTTGTGATACAAAGACCACAGACTTAAAATTAACATTCATGACTAAATCATAAAAGGATTCATCAAATTGTTGTAACGTCTTTCTAGCAAAAAGACCGCCCGCATTATTTACAAGTATGTCAACTTTTTTACCATAAGTCTTGATGGTCTTGTCTTTTAGAGTTGCTATTGCTTCCATGCTCGAAACATCGGCTTTGATCGCGATTGCTTCGCCTCCTAATAACTTTATTTTTTCCACTGTAGTGTTTGCGCTGTCTTCTGAATTGTAGTAGTTCACGACCACTTTGGCTCCTTCTTCAGCCAGTTTAATAGCAATAGCTCGACCAATATCTCTGGCCGCACCTGTTACAACTGCTACTTTACCTTCAAATTTTCCCATCTCTACAAGTATTTTTTAGATACCTAGACCTTGACCGCCACCCACTTGTATTGTTTCGGCGGTCATAAACGAAGCGTTGTCACTTACCAAAAACGAAATAACTGAGGCTACATCTTCAGGTTGCCCCAATCTACCTAACAAGATATTGTTTTTCCAAGATTGGAATACCTCTGGTTTGGTCGCCTTGATTTGGGCATGAAATGGAGTATCGATGGTACCCGGTGAAACGGCATTTACACGAATACCATATTCAGCAAGATCTTTCGCAAAAGCCCTTGTGATTGCATGAACTGCTGCTTTGGAAGTTCCGTAAATTCCTGCTCCGGGTCCGCCGGCATTCCAACCTGCGATTGAAGTGTAGTTAATGATGGTTGGATTTTCACCTTTCTTTAAGTATGGAATTGCAGCCCTTGAACAAAAGAAGGTGGAATCAAGATTTAAAGCCATTACTTTTCTATAGAATTCAGTGGTCATTTCCTCAAATCGGGAGCGACCACCTAGACCACCAGCATTATTAATCAACGCATCAATTTTACCATACTTTTCCCCGATGGTTTTAATGTTTTCATTAACCGCATCTTCATTGGTGACATCAAAACCATAATATTCAGCTGATATTCCTTCCGAGGTAAGTTCCTTTATTTTTTCTTCACCTTGACTGTCTTCTATTCCATTCAGTAATACCGTGTAGCCATCGTGACCAAGTCTTTTGGCCACTTGAAAACCTATTCCGCCAGTTGCGCCAGTTATTACCGCTATTTTTTGATTTGAATTACTCATTGATTTAATGATTATGTTTTGTTTGTTTTAATTTTCTTTTAGAGGTTCGATTTTTGGACATAAAATCCATATGCTTGCCATCGTAATAATGGCCAATGCCGCCCCGATAATAAAGGCCGGTGTATAGTTGCCTCCTGATGTAAGCCATGGTACCAATGCCGTAAGTCCGAATGCACCCAACTTCGCAGCCATACCGGCAAAACCAGCCAAAGTTCCAACAGTTTTACCGCCGAATAAATCACTTGGTAAGGTCTGAACATTTCCGATGGCCACTTGAAATCCAAATAAGATGACTGCCATTAACATGACCGCGGTCTCGGGCCCACCAGGATTAGCCATTGCTAATAAAGTAGGTAACATAATTAAACAACCCAGTGTAATAACCAACTTACGGGTTCTGTTGACTGTCCAACCTGCTTTTATTCGATTTTGAGCCAATAATCCTCCGAACCAAGCACCAATCATAGCACCTACATATGGAACCCAGGCGTAAAAACCTATGGCTTTGACATCCATTCCATATACCTCATTCAGATAAATGGGAATCCAAAAGATAAATAACCACCATATAGGGTCTATTGCTGCCGAAGCGATTATGACTCCCCAACTCTCTTTATGGGAAAGCATTTTACCGGTATTGGGGTTGTAACCATCGTCAAATTGACCATTACCATCTTTATCCTGATTTTGCTGGCCTGTTAAGATATATTGGCGTTCTTCATCAGAAATCCAGGGGTGATTTGAAGGTGGGGATTTAACTAAAACCCACCATGGAATCAGCCATATTAGACCCACTAAACCAACAATAATAAAGATGTAGTGCCAACTAAAATAAATGGATAATAATCCAATAGTCGGAAAAGCAATTATACCACCAATGGCAGCACCCGAGTTGAATATCCCTTGGGCAAAGGCCCGTTCTTTGGTGGGAAACCACTCTGCGTTACCCTTAGCAGCTCCAGGCCAGTTTCCAGCTTCAGCCACACCCAACAAGGAACGAAAAATGGAAAGACTGACAACTCCTTTGGCAAGGGCATGCAATGCAGTTGCAATGGACCAAAAGCCAATTGATAGCGTAAATCCTAACCTTGTTCCAACCCTATCGAAAATCTTACCAAAAATGGCCTGTCCAAACGCATAGGAAAATATAAAAAAGGTCGAAATCAAGGCATAAATCCCCTTGCGCTCATCGGATGATTTTTCAGGATAAAGTTCCTCAGCCATATCTGGCCATAACACCGGTAAAGCCTGTCTGTCGATATAATTTATAACCGTGGCCAGCGCGATTAGTGTAATCACCCACCAACGTAGTCCTTTAAGTTTCATAACCTATCCATATATCATGTTTGAGAATTCTCAGAATTCACATTAATTAAAGAAAATGCTATTCTAAGATATTTGGTAACAGGTTCGAAAAATGGAACTTGGAATTCCAAATTTGGTAAGTGTCACCTCCCTCCTAAATCTTTATTTGATGAAAACAGAAGCGTGCAATTCTGTTTCCATTTACCCTCGGCTTTTAACTATTGTAGCAATATTGATACAATACACTAAAATGTGCTTTCATTTTTTCTTTGGCCTCTTTCGAATCTTGCTTTTTTATTGCCTCAAAAATCTCTTCATGTTCTTTAATACCCTTGAACGATAAATTGGCGTCACATACATGGTGCTTGTTGAAATTTGTGATTATTTCAGGGGTAATAATCAACATAAAAGTATTCATTGTACTGTTCTTGCTTGCCTTGGCGATAGCCAAATGGAACAATAAATCCTCCTCTACTGCATCTTGACCGTTTAACACCTTTGTCTTATAGGCATCTAAAGCGGATTCAATTTTTTCAAGATCTTCTTCCGTCCTTCGTAAGGAAGCCAATCGTACCGTTTTTAGTTCCAATAATATTCTGGTCTCCACTAAACTCTTGAAAGAAGGATCTTCCAACCTTAGGATGTCATCAAGCATTCCGCTCATGGCCACTCGCCCTATGTTAGCGATAAAAGTGCCACTTTGGGGCCTGGATTTAAGGATTCCGAAGAATTCCAATTTTTGGATGGCCTCGCGAATATTGCTTCGACTCACCTCAAAGCGTTCAGAAAGCATACGTTCAGAAGGAAGCTTATCTCCAGGTTCCAAGTTCTTATATTCTATATAATCCCTAAGCTTGGAAATAATTCCTTGTTGTATGGAATTGTTCTCGTTTTTTGTCAAAATCTCTACTTTCATAAGTACGCAACCAGATTGGTTAACCAGATTGGTTTGTTAAATTTAATAAAAAAAGTGGATTATTTTTCTTGTTTTTGGACTTTTTTTGGCTTAAAAAAGGCTATTGCTGATAGTTGTTCAACAATAGCCCATAACTTAACTAAACTAACTCAAATTATTCTCTATTTGTATAGGTGCTATTTTGAATTTTTATTAAATAGATCTCATTAATACCCAGGGTTCTGTATGATAACTCCGCCACTAGCGAGTACCTCAGAAATAGGTACTGGAAATAAATAGTAGTTTGGATTCACAGTTTCACCCATCTCAGCATCAACTGTTCCAGTCCGGACCAAATCAAACCACCTTTGACCTTCGAAGGCCAATTCCAATCTTCTTTCATCTTGAACGGCTTGTCTAATTTCTGCCTGGGTAGTCGCAGTGGAATTCGGCAACCCCGCCCTTGTACGAATTTTGTTCAATTCGGTCAATGCGCCGGTACTATTACCGTTCTCATTCAGTGCTTCTGCATAAAGCAGAATAACATCTGCCAATCGAATTTCTATCCAGTCATGATCTGGTCCATTGGTCTGT
>CAYNUM010000033.1:0-2231 GCA_964400025.1 uncultured Croceivirga sp. | reverse complement strand
CCGATGGTAATCGCCCTTCTTAAATCTGTATCACCTCCGGCTTCACTGGCATCAAAGGCATCGATTAAATCTGCATCCAACGGTTCTAATGATTTTGTATCAAGGCCACCAGACCAAGACCAGAATTCAGAAAAACCATATTCATCAACTATGGAACTGGAGATTTGCGTTGCAAAAATTATCTCTGGATTCAAGTCATTTTCAAAACCAAAAATAGTGGCAAAATCTGCTTGTAATTCGATTCCGGCACCAGAGGCCGATGTTACGACCGATGCCAATTCAGTTTCTGCAGCATTGAAATTCCCCTGATGCATATAAACTTTCCCTAATAGTGCCTGAGCAGCAATTCTAGTTGCCCGTCCATTGCTCAAACCTGAATTATCCAGGGAAGAAATGGCATCTTGAAGATCTGGAACAATCACATTACTGTAAACCTCTGAAGCTGATTGTCTAGCCAAAATAGCCGTATCATCAACAGCTGGTGATGCAGATAAGTTGACCGTTACATCTCCAAATACTTGTACTAATTTGAAGTACGATAGTGCCCTCAAAAACTTGGCCTCACCGACCTGGCCAGCATCGGCAGAGTTCTCAATTACGTTGTTAGTGCTTAATATCGCCCGGTACAATGCTGTATAGAACGGACCGAAAAATTGATCTTCCATTACGGGTAAATCTGCATCAAATTCATCAAACTCTGTAAAGGGTGCCTCGAACATAAATGCATTATCTGCCCTAAAATCTCCCATTACGGCCATGGGTGTTACCGATCCAATTTGATAAAAGTAGGCTGCATTTAAAACCCCAGTAAAATCTTCCAAAGAATCTGCGCTAGCGATATTTGGAGGAACTTGGTCCAAATCGTTATCACATGCTGTAGCGAGAAGTAATAATCCCACCAATAATTTATATACTGTTTTCATTTTTCGACGAATTAAAAATTAAGGTTTAAACCAAGGGTGAAGCTTCTTACGATTGGACTGGCACCGACCTGTACCCCAAAGGTCGTCGGGCCTGCATAACCACTATTTGTGGTTTCAACACCTTCCGGATTAAAAGAGGTATAATCATCACCCCATATGTATAAGAGGTTTGTAGCAGCTACATAAATTCTGGCTGAATTCATGCCAACCTTGTTTATAAGATCAGTATTGAAGGTATACCCTAGAGTTAAATTTCTCAAAGCCAGATATGACGCGTCTTGTATCACGGCGTCGGTCTGATCTCTGTTTCTTACATAAGGAAGGCCATTATTATCTGCCAGGCCATCACCGTCAGCATCAAAATTATCCCTTAATGCTCGACCCCATTGAGAACCGTAGTATAATGGATCTATATTGTAAACTTCTCCTCCTTGTGCGCCTTGAAATTGGAAAGACATATCAAAGTCTTTATAGCTAAGATTACTGTTAAGTCCCCAATAGAAATCTGGAGTGTTTTGTCCGATTTTGACCAAATCACCACCTTCTTCAACTGTTCTTGTTCGGTCAATAACTCCATCACCGTTTTGATCGACGGCATAACTCCAACCGCTTTGTTGATCGGGAAATTCAATAGGGTTTGAAAGGTATTCCATCTCTACCTCTCCCGTAGTCTCAATACCCCACATTTCACCTATTTCACCACCGACATAGTTTCTAAACACGGGTCCTCGACCACTTTGTCCGTAAATTTGTTGGGGTAATTCGTCCAGACCATTTAAATCGGTAATCTCTGTATCTACTGTAGAAAGGTTTGCACCCAGGTTCCACCTAAAATCCCCTTTTTGTATTAATGAACCAGAAAACTCAAGCTCTAACCCTGAGCTACGTACATCACCCGCATTCAATCGAATGCTACTGGTACCCAAGACTTCTGAAACCCCAAAGTTTATCAAGATATCTTCTATGTCGGAGGTATAATAATCGACACTAAATCGGAAACGATTATTCACGAAACCTAAATCGAGGCCATAGTTGGTTTCAGTATTGGTCTGCCAGGTTAGATTTTCGTTGGCAACATCTGAGGGAATCAAAAATCCATTTCCGAAAATCGTAGCACTAGGATTTAAAAGACTCAATGAATTGTAGGCGCCCAAATCTGAAGTGGTTCCTAAAGACCCTGTACTAAATCTTAGTTTTAGAAGACTCCAAACATCAGATTTCCAGAATTTCTCATTGTGTACGTTCCAACCTACAGAAAAAGCGGGGAATGTGGCATATTTTTCATTCGCCCCCAACCTTGAATCACCA
>CAYNUM010000032.1:0-11241 GCA_964400025.1 uncultured Croceivirga sp. | reverse complement strand
GTGGTACCCGAGGGCGCCGAAGTTATCACCGTAAAGTCAGCAGTGCCCACCACGGTAATCTCGACGCGCTCAGGATTTGCACAGGTCAAATTGTCTAATGTAGTAAGACTTGGTATTACATCGGTAGCTGTGAAAACGGTTACTGTCACACTATCTTCACAACCATTGGAATCAATCGCGTAAATCGTGATTGTTTGATCAGAACCATTATCAACAATATCAAAATCAGGGCTGCTCTGATAACTGTCATTAGGATCAATTCTATAACCGTAAGGTCCACCATTTCCAGGACTCACCAATTGAGCCGAAATGGTCGCTGTACTAAATCGATTGGTACCATTCTCGCATGTCAAAGTTTCGTCCGTAGCCGTAATCGAAAATGAAGGTGGTTCGACGATATTAGCGGTTTCGTCATCAATACAACCTTTATCGGTCTCCACTTCAACGCGATACGTATCGGGACCCAGTCCAGTAAAAGAACCTGATATATTGGACGTTACCAAACCTCCGCCAGAATCGTAAAGTCGATACTCGAAAATACCATCAACATCAGTACCAGGGCTTAACACAGCACTGATACTTCCATCATTTGCACCATTACAGCTTATATTACTTTCGCCCATATCTGCAATAAGCGGTAATACTGGGGCATCAGCTATAATATTGGTCACCGCGGTGGTACAATTGTTTGTACCATCGGTAACTAAATTATCACGAACCTCTACTTGATAGGTACCTGGTAAAATATTTTCAAAGATGCCATCTGCATTGGGGTCGGTAATATCAACAGCGTTGGAATTCAAATCCGTTCCTGTCAATCGATAGGTGAAGTCACCACTACCCCCATTCGCCAAAATGGTTATGATACCGTCTGGACTTTCGCAAGTGGGATCTGTCGAGAATCCTCCAGAAGCGGATAGCAACTGAAACACCTCTGCCGTAGTACTCACGTCACATCCATTTGCATCAATCACGTATACGTTGTAGACCCCAACAGAAGGCACATTGAACGTCGCGACAGTCGGATTGATACCATCGTATGCCGGCGTTTGTGTTTGTCCACCCAACGTAAATGTGGGATTATCGACGTTTGCCGGCATCTCCAAATCAATTTGGAACCCACCTACAGGTGGAGTTACATCACACTGATTGTTCACCGAAATAGTCGGAACAGGCAGGTCAGGATTCAATTGCACCACCGTCGTGGATGTCATAAATTCACAACCACGAGAATCGCGAACCCAAATATCATAGGTCGTACCTGGAAGTAAGGAACCTGGGAGATACACTGTTGTTGCAGTGCCATAATCGGCTGGAGTTGGAGCAATTCCTGTATCAACAAAAGCATATTCATATGGAGAACCGTCAGGTAATGAACCTGCTCCGCTCGGTGGATATGGAGTACCACCGCTGCCTCGAACAGTTATCTGACCCAATTCATTACAATTCGCATTTTGATTGTCGATAACATCGACCCGTGGCATATTCAATGTAGCGACTGCTGTTGCCCCACCCGTACAATCCGTACCATTATCAATCACAGAAATCGCATATTCCCCTTGAGGTACCAAAAAGCTGTCATTAATATTTGAAGTAGTTACGTTAGTTATTTCAGCACCGGTATCCAAATTAGTGATTACAATATCGAATGTTGGCCCGGTAGCCCCTGTAATTGTATATTCCAAGGCCACATCTTCTCCATTACAACTGGCATTGTCAATGGTCAGTCCAACATTCAATGGGTTTGGTCCATCGGGTATATCAACCGTTTCGAAGGTATTGCAGCCCGTGGCCGTATCAACAACTTCCACAGTATAACTTGCGCCCGGTACCAGATTTGGAAAGCAGTGCCTTCTTGGACCACTATTTGGCGACACAAAAGTTGACGCTGGGTCAGTAACCAAGCGAATTTCGAATGGCCCCACACCATTTACAATATCAACACATTGCGCTAGGTTGCCCCTATCACATACTGGCGGTGTTACAAAATCGGGAACAATATCCAGGTCGGTCACCGAATCAATGGTAACCGCATCCAAATCAATACATCCCCTAGAATCTAGGGTAATCACGGTGTAATCACCTTCGATTAGTAATGGGTCTGTAATGGATAGTGGTAAATCGGCAAGTGTTACGCTCTCTTGTCGTAACAATTCATTGCCAAAATTATCCTCAATGATAATTGTAAAATCGGCTACACCATCGGTTATTGAGGTGATTTGAATTCCTCCCGACAACACTCCTGAACCACAGGTTGCATTTATTGGTGAAACCGCTGCATCTGGCGGATTGGTGGTATCTGGGGTCACTGTCACGGTCTGAACGCCAGTCGTGCAATTACGTGCATCTTTGACAATATATTCGTAGGTACCAGCCGGCAATCCTGAATAAATGGTTTGGGAGCTATAATTATAGATCCCCAAAGGATCAGGATTAAATGGATCATCGATAAGACCAGTACCCAAAGGTGCAAAGGCCACCTCAAAAGGCGGGGTACCCAATGAAACGTCAGGTATAATCTCTACATACCCGCTACTCGCGTCACCACAACTTGGGCCAACTACGTTGGTAGTTGCGGTTATACTGGCAGGGGGAGAAAAAGTCAAAGGAGGTGAAGTGTTAGAACACCCGTTGTTATCTGTGACTTCAACTGTGTAATCCCCATCGCTTCCAAGGGGCACTGTGTAATTAAAAGGGTTTGAAGGAAGCGGAAGGCCAGTATGACCAGCAACTGGAGTACCATTCAAATAAATGGTATATGTTGTACTTGCCAAGGTGGTGATATCACCACCATTGACAGAAATTCTCATCTCACCATTGCCCCCACACGGAATTTCGGTAATCAAATCCAAATTTATTTGAACTTGTGGTGGAATGGTCACTTGTAAATCATCGGTACAGTTATTTCCATCGACGACCTCGACGGTATAGGTACCTGGTACAAGACCGGTAAAACTTGGGCTGGCTTGAAGTGCCCCACCATTAATTCGGTATTGGTGGGTTGTAATAGCTGCAGACCCAGCAGTTGAGCTAACCGTGATAGCGCCATCATTTGTAGGTGAAAAACAATAATCGACCGCTCCTAGGGCTATTGAAGGAGGGTCAACTTCGGTCAAGGTAAACGTAGTGGAAGCCGTACAACCTTCGGCATCAGTCACGGTAAGGGTATAGGTGCCTTCGACCGTAAGGTTTCCAAAATTTCGACCACTTTTTGGCCCTTGGGTAATTCCTGACGGTGCAGGCCATGCCAACTCATAGCGATATGCACCAAAACCACCGGACGCATTTGCCCGTACACGACCAATATTGTTGTTGGCACAGCTCATATCGGTAACGTTGGCAGTTATGCTTAATGGTGTGGTCGGTTCTTGCACTGTAAGGGTTACCGAATCTTGACAACCAGTATCGGCATCAGTTACGGTAATGGTATAACTACCGACGCCCAGACCTGTGATATCTACTTCAGAAGCATTTTGGGGAGCACTTTCAGTTCCTCCATTAATATTGTAGGTGTAATTTGTTGTAAATCCATCAATAATAAAGGTTCCATTGCCGTCAGAAGCACCAGTACAGACGTTAAAATCACCACCAGATTTCACTCGAGCCCGAATTGAGCTAATCACTGCAGGCGTAAAGCTCTCTTCATAAATACAGCCGTTGGCATCAGTAATCCTGAAGGTATGATTGGTATTATTGGCAAGGCCGACAAAGGTGTCGTTAGTGCCATTGTTGATGCTGACCGGACTAATTACTTCGTACGTGACAATAGCAAAGTTTGACGTAGGTATTAATTGCACATCAGAAGTATTTGCAGCACAATTCGTATTGCTTTGTATGAAATCAATATTGGTGGGTGGGTCTACATCTGAAATAGTGATTGCAGTAAAATCACGCCGACAACCCGATGCATTTCTAACCGCTGGGGTATAGGTACCCGCGGGTAAATTGTTAAAGGTTTGCTGATTGAAAAAGTTACTACCATCAATACTGAACTCAAAAGGCCCACCACCGGCACCGGAGTAGGTGCCCGGAAAAGTTATCGAGCCATTATCAATTCCGCCAGAACCATTACATGACAAGTCGGTCAAAGTAGGGTCAGCTCCATTAATCGCGCCACTTTCTGTTACCGTTATGGAATCAGGTAGGGTAACAAAACAAGTGAAACCACCTTGTTCATATTGCACCTGAATGGTATTGTATGTTCCAGCTGCTACCGATAATAATGGATCGGTGCTCCATGCATCGGCTGGGGTAGCCCTAAACGACAGGTTGTAGCCCTTAGCGTCAACAACGGTGATGCTCAAACGGGCTCCTCCATTGGTACAGGTACCATCAATTCCTGCCACCGTCACGTCGGGTGGGGTCAATTCTTCAACATTGGCAGAAGCAGAAATTGGACAACCATTGGCATCGGTAATGGTAAAGTCATAAGAACCAGCGGTATTGACGGTATAAGTTGTCTGCGTGGTATAAGAACCGCCTGAATTACCCCCATCACTAACCGTAAACGTATAAGGTGGTGTTCCTCCTGAGGTACGAACAATGATATCTACAGTTGAAGAACCGCAACCCGGCTCAGAACTCAAACTCTCGTTCACTTCCGTTGAGGCGGATAATGGTACGATACCATCACCAATCGTGATAGGATTTCCATTGATATCAAGGCTTTGTTGTGGTGGTGGAATACCATTTGCAATATCACCGGTACATTGCTGCGTTTCAACCTGTACGCTATAGGTGCCAAACCCTACCGCGCTGAAGGTGTAAGGGTTGGTGGTAATGAAGGTGGTAAACTCAATTGGAATACCAACTTCATCCAATAAGGTGTATTTGAAAGGGCCAGGTACATCGTTCACTGTGACCGTAATACTACCCGTATCTCCGAAGCATTGGGCATCTACAAATTCGACATCAATACTAATATCCTGTTGCTCAATAACAATAGGTTCGTACGGATACTCACAGGTATTCGGTGTATTTTGAAGCCTGGCCTTTACAATGTAGGTTCCTGGTGCAAGACCCTCGAATATTGGAGAATTCTGCCATGCTCCGAAACCTGTTCCTGAATCAATACTGAACTCGTAAGCACTGGATAGATTCGTTATTTGAATACGACCATCTACACCACAGATGTAATCACGTTTAACGAATGTTTGCGTAATCGTACTTTTCTTAACCTTGAAGAAGTATTGCTGCCCATCGGCAATCACACGAAACTCAGCTCCCGTTCCTGCAGGAATGGTATTTGCCTCTAAATTGAACGTAGGTGAAGTGCTAACAGTAGAGTAACAAGAAGTGGTCGTGTTTGGGCAATCTACATTTACATCAGGCACACATGAACCACCGAGTAACTGCCACTCCACAGAACCGTATGGGCCACCTAAAAGGGTGATCAATCTATCATCAGAATCACCACAAAGGTTAAATCGAGCTACTGTAAAACCGTTATTGCTGCAGCCAACTTCTTCATCAGACCCTTGAATAATCGTGGTGAAAAGTGGTTGAAAAGCCGCGGCTTCGTTTGTAATTTCATCAACTACCTCATTTTCCGAAACACTCTTTGCGGTAGAATGTTCAGGACTTGGCATAGAAAATGCCTCAATGATTTTTGCATAATCATTGCTTATTACTGCCGACGATACTATTACTGATGAGAGCACCAATAGCAGAGAATACAGCAGTCGCCTTGTATTGCTCTTAGGCATAGGTTAAGTCTGGTTTTTCTAAGAAATATTGGGATTTGGGAGCCTAATATTTCTAATTGTAATTATCTATTCGTATAAATAAAACGCTTCTTATCTTTGCATCCGTCAAACCTAAATTAGATGCATTTCAACGGACCTTTTCATCATCTTAACGGTAAAATTAGCAAAAAGTGTGTAATGTACCCCTATTTTTTCGTTGTACTGCTCACTCAAGCTTGCGGTCAAACTGTCGACCAAACGATAAAAACTCCTTTGAAGGAGGTGGTTACAGCCGAGTTGGTCATTAGTGATTTAGAGATACCGTGGGGATTCGATTTCTTACCAAATGGCTCGATACTGTTAACTGAAAAATCGGGAACCCTTATCCACTTCAACGACGGAAAAAAGGTAGAAATTGATGGATTACCAGAAATCAAGGTTTTAGGTCAAGGGGGATTGATGGATGTCAAGTTGCACCCAAACTTTGAAGAAAACAATTGGATATACCTTACATACGCCTCCACCCAAGGAGAAGGGAAAGGTGCGAATACCACAGTGATGCGTGCGAAACTTGATGGCAACCAATTGATTGACCAAAAGGTGTTATACAAGGCGAGTCCAAATAGTAGCAAACCCTACCATTTTGGTTCAAGAATTGAATTTGACAATGAGGGCTTCCTTTATTTCTCGGTTGGCGACAGGGGCAGTAGAGATGAAAATCCACAAGATATTACTAGGGATGGTGGAAAAATCTATAGAATTCATGACGACGGTAGAATTCCGAAAGACAATCCCTTCATAAATCAGTCTGGAGCTAAGACTGCGATATTCAGTTATGGCCACCGTAACCCCCAAGGAATGGTAAAACACCCCATGACCGGTGAGATTTGGGTGCATGAACATGGCCCAAGGGGTGGTGATGAATTGAATCTTATAAAAAAGGGCAAAAATTATGGTTGGCCCATAATCACCTATGGTATTAACTATAGCGGCACCAAAATCACCGACGAAACGACAAGGCCCAATATGGAACAACCCGTTTATTACTGGGTCCCATCGATAGCACCTTCAGGATTAGAAGTTATTAATTCAGATAAATATCCTGATTGGAAAGGAAATGTTCTTGCGGGCTCACTGGCCTTTCAATACTTAGAACGACTGGTTATGAAAGGTGGCGAGGTAACTTATCGTGAAAAATTGATGGACGGTATGGGTCGCATTCGATGTGTGAATCAGGGGCCTGATGGTTACATTTATGTTGGTGTTGAAGGAAAGGGCATCTACAAGCTGCTACCTAAATAACGGATTCAGCCTTTTCTCCCGCGAACCAATTCCAGGTATTTTTTTAGCTCCGATTTAGCTTCAGGAAATAAAAAGAACAACCCAATTATATTCGGAAAAACAAGTGCTAAAATCATAGCATCAGAAAACTTGATTACCGCATCAAGCGTAATGGCCGCCCCCATAACCGTAAAAAGCAAAAAGAGAATTTTAAAAGTAAAATCTGATTGTTTTGAACGCCCGAACAAATATTTCCAAGACTGTAGACCATAATACGACCATGATATAATGGTCGAAAAAGCAAAAAGCACAACAGCGACCACCAAGACATAAGAAGACCCAGGAATCGTATGGTCAAATGCTTTTGAAGTCAAATTGACACCCCCTACCCTAGTGCCATCGAGGAGTAAAACTTGTTGGTTGACTACATCACCATAGACAAAGCCCCCATCGATACTGAAGATTACAATAACCAGAGCTGTGATGGTGCAAATGAGAACAGTATCGATAAAAGGCTCTAGAAGACCTACCAAGCCTTCTGAGGCCGCAAATCTGGTATTCACAGCAGAATGGGCAATTGCAGCAGAACCCGCGCCTGCTTCATTTGAAAAAGCAGCCCTGCGAAACCCTTGAATCATGACACCAATGAATCCGCCCGTTATTGTGGCTCTAGGACTAAAGGCTTCACTTAAAATTAATCCTATGGCCTCGCCCAATACCTCAACGTTCATAATTATTATGACCAGTGCAGCGGCCACATAAAGTGCTGCCATAAAGGGAACCACTTTTTCGGTGACCTTCGCGATTCTTTTAATGCCACCTATAATTACAATTCCGACCATAATTGCGAACAAGATGCCTATAATACTTCCGGAACTGGAACTGGTAATATTAAACCTGGCTATTATTTGCGCAGCCGCTTGGTTGGATTGGAACGCATTGCCTCCACCAAACGAGGCGCCAACACAGAGAAGTGCGAAAGTTGCCGCTAAAATTCTTCCCAATAGCCCGAACCCTTTTTCCTTTAAACCTCTGGACAGGTAGTACATGGGGCCTCCAAAAACATTGCCATTGGCATCAATATCGCGATATTTTACGCCAAGCGTACATTCGACAAATTTTGACGACATCCCCAGAAAACCCGCCACTATCATCCAGAAAGTCGCTCCGGGCCCTCCTATGGAAATGGCCACTGCAACCATAGCTATATTCCCAAGACCTACAGTACCCGATACAGCGGTCGTAAGGGCTTGAAAGTGATTCACTTCACCTGAAAAGGCATTTTTGAAGGGGTCATCTTGGTCTTCATCAGCAACCCGTTTTTCAATGGCATCGTATTTACCCCTCACTACTCGCAATGCCATAGGGAATCTTCGGATGTTGATAAAGTTGAAACGAAGGGTAAAAAACAATGCCCCACTGAGCAACAATATCAAGACTATGGGAACACCAACACCAAAAAGAGGTAATTCAGTAAAAATCAGATTCTCCCACCAAATGGCGAAAGGCATAAAGGCTTCGTTTATTTTTTCATCTAGACCCCGTTCAATTTTGAGATTAAATACTGTCAGAGTATTTACGATTCTTGTAAGTGCCAATTGCATAATTTTCGTTTTGTGTTCATGCAATTTGGAGGAGTTCATTTACCGAATCCTCGTTTGTCGAAAAAAATCTGAAATTGTCGAAATATATCTTTCCGACATCAGCACTAAAAAACTACAATTGAATGTTCTCGGGTAATAGGTTGAGCCTAATTTTTCGCTCCCTTTTTTTTGAAAGTTCGAATAGGGTATTCTTTAGGGGTTCCAAATGGTTCTCTTTAGACCAATTTCCTTTTCCGAAAAGTCCATCCAACAAAACAATGAGTAGCCGTTTGACCTCATTGTAATCGTTAATATCATATTGCTTGTCACCCTTTGGAGAGTTTCTGGGTTTGATTTCCAACCAACCGGCCTCTTCATTTTTTCTAGTTTCGGCAAAGTGATACATAAGGTCATATTGCGAAGTCGTTAGACTGACCTTACGTGCTGCACCTCCTAAAAAACCTTCAAAAATGACCGAACGTTCTATCGTATCATTCCGTCTTTTACTTTCAAAACCTAAACCTATTCTTTCTGAGGATGGAATAACATTTTCAGAGAGTTCTTTCACCCAACTCAGAGCCAAGGCAAAGAATATCATAATCAAACAAGTTTTGAATATTGCCGAAAAGAGGGTAAGGTTAATTGTTGACCCCGTCAATTTATATATCTGGGCCAATAGGGTAATACCGATACAAATCAGTGATAAATAGGCCAAGGAAACCAATCTTCTTCTCGAAAAGGAATGCCAAAGTACCAGACCTAAGAAAATTAATGTAAGAACAGCATAGTATACATCAAGTTCATTGATGATGCCCTCTTTTTCAAAAATAATTTTATTGAGTGTTGGAAGAAATGAAAACAAAAATGGAAGCCCGATAATCAACCTCCAGTATTTTGATTTGATAATGTTTTCAAGAGATTCAGGCAGATATCGGAACCAAGGCAATGCCAATAGAATAAAAAGACTATTGCACAACGAGAAAATACTTCTGAAACCGTCTAGAAAAACCGGTTTACCATCAGCAATCTCAGAAAAATATACCTCAAAAAGCCCAGAAAAACTCCAACACAATACTGATAGTGCCAACCAAACTTGGCCAAAATCATTTTGCTTCTTTCCGATATGCCACCAAATGGAAAATAAAGCCGCAAAGGCAAATAGACATGTACTGAATTGCCACCAGCCATAAAAAAGTAAGCTATCGCCCGTATTTAAAAAGAAGAATATTTTGATGTCACAATCGTTTTTCGAACAAAGTCTAAATATAGAAATTTAAAGCCCCAATAAATTTGCCGTTTTTTCAGCTTTTTTTGAAACCGACTTTCTGGAATCATTGGCATGCCTTTCTAAATGGGGAACCAACCACAGCTTTAACGCATCATCTTTTTTAGCCCATCTCCCGAGCGTATCCATGGTTTGACAGAGTACAATCCAATCACTATGATTTGAAAGGTTGTGTTTCATGATATGCAAAGCCTTCTGTCTTTGTTCAATGGTCATTTCTTTTTCCAGTTGTAAAAAAAGTTGGGATAAAGTCCACTGTGTTGACGCTTGGTTAATTTTGGAGATTTCATTAAGAAAACGGTCTATGTAGGGTACTAGCAAGGTTTTGTGTGCTTTACAAATACGTTTCATCGCATTGGAAACTCGCAATCGCACCACCTCATCCTCTGAAAAATAACAGTTAAAAAGGGTCTCAAAAAGTTCGGGTGACGACAATACTTCTTTAACCACTTCAATCGTATTTCCTAAAGAGTTTGGGTGCCCGCCCGTTAACCGTTGTTCAAAACTCTCCATCACTTTTTGTATTTATTGATTTGCCGCAACTTTAAATTCAATCGTTACCAATATTGCAATAACCACCAATTCTGCCAAAAAATAACCTCTACCCAAATAAGTTAGCTGTTGCCAAAAGTGTATTATTAGACCAGTCGTAAGCAAACAATACATTGAATTAGCCACCGCAATTCCCTTTAAAAAAATTTGCCATTTCTGTGGTAACTTTAAGTGACACCCCAATGAATACATAAAAAACACAAAGGCAATAGTGGCAAGGGGTAATAGTATCGATTTGGGCATCAAAATCTTATCGTGGAAATACGGTAAAACAACTCCAAGCGATATCGTCGAAAGAAGTGCGCCCAAGGCATCGATAAGGAATAGATTTTTTGGTGACACTTTCACACTTGTAGTTCAAGGTCAGGTTTTTAGTTGGGCAATGGCTTCTCTGACAGACCCATACTTTTTTAAGGCCTTTTCAGCAGCAGCATATTCCATATCCAATGCTTCGACCAAATAGCGCGTACCTCGATCCACTAGTTTGTTATTGCTCAATTGCATATCGACCATTTTATTCCCTTTGACCCTTCCAATCTTAATCATCAAAGCTGTGGAAATCATATTTAAGACCAGTTTTTGACTGGTTCCACTTTTCATTCGGGTACTTCCTGTTACGAATTCAGGTCCTACGTCAACAGCAATTGAAATATCTGAGGTTGTTGCCAAAGGCGAACCTGGATTATTGGTAATTCCCGCAGTAAGAAGTCCATTTTTTTTGGCATCGGCTATTCCTCCTAAAACATAGGGTGTGGTACCGGAAGCGGCTATACCAACAACAACATCATTAGTATTGGGCTCATAAATCAGCATGTCTTTCCAAGCCTGCACCGCATTGTCTTCGGCAAATTCTACC
>CAYNUM010000031.1:6225-11736 GCA_964400025.1 uncultured Croceivirga sp. | reverse complement strand
CGCCCCAGGTCGGTCGCCAGCAGGCGACGGCCCTCGACCATCGCGAAGCGGGTCGCCTAAAAGCTGCTTTTTGTTATCACCAAACAGTAAGGCGCCAGGTCTAAAATAGCGTAGGTTTAGTGCGGTATAGTCCAAGTGTTTTTGAGCCATTGGATAGGCTGTCAATAAAACTTGAAAACCGTGGTCCAGGGCATATCCATTGATTTCACTGGTTTTTACCCTGCCACCTACCGAATCTGAGGCCTCAACCACTACAGGCCAAAACCCATGCTCTTCCAAAGTTTTAGCAGCGATAAGTCCGCTGATCCCTGCGCCTACAATAATAACCTGAGCTGTTTTTTCTGGCATTCCTTTTAATAATTAATGACTGATTATCGTGTTATTGAATTGTAAAGGTACGCTACTCTTTGGTTCGTTTCTTAGGACCAGTAAAGGAAAGAACATCAAACAATGGACATTTCAAGAGTCATTTCGAGACCCGCGATAGCCTTTTTAATCAGCTACCTTACTAGGCAATACCCCAAACTTCTCTTTAAAGCTTTTGGTAAAATAAGACATGTTGGAATACCCTACTGAATAAGCGACTTCAGAGACTGAACCCACTTTTTTGCTGAGCATGGTCTTGGCATTGTTCAAACGTATTTCGTTCACCAATTGCCCAGTTGATTTATTGGTCAAGGCCTTTAGTTTTCGGTGTAATTGTGCACGACTAAAACCAACCTTTGATGCAATATTCTCGACTGATAATAATTCGTTATCTAGATTTTCATTGATAATACCAATGACCTTTTGTAAAAAGGTATCATCAACAGAACTCAAACTTAAATCAGAAACTACACTTAGGTCCAGTGATGTAAAGTGGTACCATATTTTCTTTCGTGCTGCAATCAAATTTTTTGTCCGGAGCAATAGTTCATCAGCGTCAAAAGGTTTGGTAAGGTAGGCATCGGCACCTTGTGTCAGCCCTGCCATTTTACTTGTTTGCCCTGCTTTTGCAGTTAACATTACGATAGGAATATGACTTGTTTTCACATTGTTCTTTAAAGAACTGCATAGTTCATATCCATCTTTTTTGGGCATCATTACATCACTGATAACTAGATCAGGAATATGTTCGAAGGCCATTCGTTCACCTTGCAATCCGTCATTGGCCGTTAACACCTTGTAATGTGGCTGTAAAATATCGATAATAAAATGTTGCAGATCTTGATTGTCTTCAACAAGTAGAACTACTTCTTCACCATTTGAAACACTGAAGCCATTTTCGTGGTGTTCTGGAGTAAAACTCAGTTCTTTATTAGCGTTACCCTGAATCATTTCGGGTGATTGGTCAACCCCAACAGCCTTCGGTAAATCCTCAAGGTTAATAGGTAGTCTAACCTTAAATGTTGTACCCCGATTTTTCTCGCTATGCACACTTATCTGCCCATTATGAAGGTTGACGAGCTCTTTGGTGAGTGCTAGACCAATACCTGAACCCTTGGCTTCAGTGCCTTCTACACGATAGAAGCGGTCAAAAATTCGGTCGATTTCCTTTTTGTCCATTCCATTGCCAGTATCACTGATTTTCAATAGTAGGTGCTTTGGAGTCAGGGTTGTTTCGACATGGATCGCTCCGCCCTGAGGAGTAAATTTAAACGCATTCGATAAGAGGTTATTTACAATTTTTTCAAGCTTATCCTTATCAAAATAGGCCGTTTCTGATTCTGTTGAGAAATGCGTATTTAAGCTAATGTTTTGCCGTTCGGCCATACTCTCAAACGAAAAAATATGGGCTCGAAGAAAGGCAATCACTCCACCTTGCGTCAGTTTTAGATGTAAGTTGCCGCTTTCAACCTGTGATAGTTCAAGCAATTGATTGACCAAAATTTGAAGGCGTAAAATATTTTTTTTGACGAGCTTAAAGGATTTTTCAGAGAGTTGTACCACTTGGTCTTTATCATGCTCTGACTGCTTTTTTGCCTGATCTAAAGGACCTGAAATTAAGGCCAATGGCGTTCGAAATTCATGACTGATGTTGGCAAAAAATCGGGTCTTTACTTCATCTAAATCTTTCATTCGGTCGATTTCGGCCAAAGAGCGCTCGGCTTGAAGACGTTCTTTTTGGTTTTTCTCACTGATTTTCTGACTTCGGAACGACATGCCAAAAGAATAGATTACAATTTGTAGAAACATTCCGGTTACATAGGGGTCGATTCTGAAAGGGGGCCTTATAATGCCTAAAGACCAAAGGGTTCCAATAATCAAAAAGGCACTCGCAATCAGTGACCCGACTCCGAAATAACGGGCAAACAAATCTTTTTGTGCTGATAGAACGGCTGAAAGCACAAAACTTGCAATAGCATACAAGTTCAACAAATGATAATAAAAACCATTGGGGGCGGTAAAATGAATATTGGGTTGAAAAAGGAGTACATAAAGAATGGTCAGTACAATGGTAGTCAAGATAATAGAAGCAAGTCCCAGAATACATTTATCAAGCACCGGAAACTTTTGTTTTGAATTGATAAACGAACGCCCGAAGAACCAAAAGGTGAAGAAAATACCATTAGCACAAAACATCCAAATAGGATATCGAAGCATAGGCAAGGTATCGATAATTAAGCCAATGGTCATCGCTTGTGTCAACGTACAAAAGAGCAGCCAAACGGAGAACCATAGATATACCGCTTCTTTCAAATACAGAAACTGTATGAAAAAGTATAGGAATACGATAAAAGTGACGCCCAACATAAAGGTGTTAAAGGCTGCATGAAATTGATAGGGTTCATGGTAAAAGGCCTGGTCAGCGCTTCGAGCACTTAGATTAAAATAGGCTGGATAACCAATACTGTTCCCCGTCGCTTTAATGATCAAGGTGACCGTTTTATCGATGGGCAGGTTTTCAAGATTGATACTGTTCAGCATCCAACTATTGTTAGTAGCCCGTTCTTTTTTGGCATACTCTACGCCTGTTTTTTGATGAAACAACAGTTTTTTATCTGCGAAGGCAAAAACATCAACTTTTCCGTTGCTTTTGGTCCACGCTGGCGGGCCAATCATGATATCCTCAAAATGCAATGTCCAACCCTTTAAAGAATCTATGGCCTTGACTTGCAATTTGCCCCAATACGTCAAATTGGTTTCCAGTAGTACCGGTAAATTGTCTCCTCTTTTAAAGGGCAATTGATTGTCATTGAGCAACTGCTTTACAGTAAATAAGTCGGCACTGTCGGCATATACTTTTAAATAGGGGTTGACGTCATGCACCGGATATTTTGGATCCAATTCATAAACCTCTTGACCTGAAATCAAATTCAAGAATAATAGGCTACATATATTGAATACTAAGATGCGTTTCATAAAAGCGTCCTAAAAAGGTACAGAATTTTAAAGTTGGCTTGGTTTGGTACGAAGGTCGCAACTTCACATAATGCGCAATGACACATTTGTTGCATCAAATAATACCCTTGTTTCATACTCGATTTTTTGCAACAAAACAGCCAACATCTGCAACAGTAGTTTCATTTTGAAAGAGGTGACTAAAATAGCTTTGACCTCAAACACAGAGGTGCTGCCTAAGTGCCTTTAAAATTCAATAACGATGAACAGAAAACGATTTTTAACCCAATTGGGCGGAACGAGTTTGGTCGCGTTGCTACCCCTAAGTTCGGTAAAGGCCTTCGTAGGTTATAATGCAATTAAAAGACTTTTAAATAAGGCAAAAATTGTTCGTGGTGATGAAGGCACCCAGCTGCGAATTTTTGGTAATCCTCAATTTCACAAAGTGGTTGGGAAAGATACGGGAGAACAAATTTTTGAATGGGTTGATGATTTAAAACCAGGTGCCGGTATACCCCCACATGTACATACCAAAGAAGATGAAATTTTTCGAGTGCTTAAGGGAAAAGTAGAGGTTATGATTGACGGGAAAACGACAATCTTAAAAGCAGGAGACATGGCCTTTGCCCCTAAGAACTTGGTTCATGCTTGGAAAGTGGTTGGTGAAGAAGATGCCAAAATGTGGGTGAGTGCCTTTCCTTCAGGAATGGAACATATGTTTCATGAGTTGAATGCATTGCCCGTAGGACCACCCGACCTTAAGAAAGTAGCTGAAATCTGTGATGGCTACGGAATTCAATTTGTTTAATAAGTAATAATCTATAACCACTGAATTATGAAAAAGTACAATCACATTTTTAAACCATTGCTATGGACTATGGCCCTTGCAATAACAAGTATCAGCTGTAGTGATGACGACACTGATACCATGGATACTTGGCAAATCGAAGTCGCCCAAGTCACTACTGCAACCGCCAAATACAGTAATATTGAAATGGCGACTGTTGATGGATTTATTGATGTTTCGGGTTTTGTTCCAAACATGGGACATCATTATTTACTACCTCCCAGAGTAGACAATACGTTTGTTTTGGAAGAGCCCGAAATATTGTTGTATGCCCCCGATGAAAATGGGGTAATGCAATTTGTGGGCATTGAATATGTCGTTCCAATTGCAGATTTAGATAATCCTGGTTCACCACCGGAGGGCTTTACCGGTGCTGAAGATGAATGGGAGATAAATGCCAACTTGAGTCAATGGCAATTGCATGTATGGACCATAAAGGAAAATCCAGATGGGATATTCGCCTCCCATAACCCGACCATTGGTACCGGAAATTGATTTATTTGTGTTAGTGTAAAAAAGCGCTCAAGGATAACTTGGGCGTTTTTTATACTGTTTTAGATGTATAGGGGTGACTTCAAGAACCTCATTGATCTATTCGGCTTCCACTACCGCTATCGCCTCAATTTCTACCTTCCATTCAGGAAGGCCAAGCGCCTGAACGCCTACCAAGGTGCTGGCAGGCATATCTTCATCGCCCAACAATTCTTTTCTAATGGTGCGAAAAGTATCGAGATAGGCGGGTTGGTAATCGACAATATAGGTATTGTATTTGACCACATCATTAAAAGTCGCCCCTGAATTCTCCAAGGTTTTGAAGAGCCCATCTAAGGCCTCTTTGAACTGACTTTCAAAATTGGGTCCCGTGCCGACTTGCCCTGAAATATGAATGGTCTTGATACCATTGGCTTCGACCACCACGGCCTGTGAATAGCCGGGGCCTGGGTCGATGTAGAATTTATTTAAGGTTATGTCTTGTTTGTCAGGTTCTTTTTCAACAGTTTGGCAACCAAGAAATAGTAAAACTAAACCCACGACTATATTTTTCATTTTAAAATATTTAGTTCAAAATATGGAATATATCCATCGAATGGTTTGCAATCGCAAAAAAGAATTAAGAACAAAAAGCCAAATAATTTGGTTCTTGACTCCCGCTATTGAAGCTTTTTTTACATTCTTCAATAACTTATCTTTAGAGGAACAACCGAGTTCATGACCTTTTTTCTTTTTCAAGGTTTTCCTGACTTTAACCTGTACAGTACACCTTTGCTTATTTTGGTGGTGCAAGGGCTAATACTTACCGCACTTTTATTGACCCGCTTTTTTGGTAGAAAGGCCTTGCCCGA
>CAYNUM010000031.1:0-6215 GCA_964400025.1 uncultured Croceivirga sp. | reverse complement strand
TATCTTTTTGGCTTTGATTCTCTTAATCATGTGTTACCATAGAACCACCTATACCATTGGTTTTATGGGTTGGTACGATACCTTTCGAAATACCAAAATCAACTACTATCTAATCAATATGGGCATGCTCATGGCGCCCCTAATCTATTTTTATGTCAAGAGCGTGCTACAACCCAACTTTCGATTTCAGACCAAGCACCTTTGGCACTTTTTGCCATGGCTCCTCTTTTTTATAACCAAAATAGTTATCCTCGCCTATGACGCCAATCAGCCCGGCTTTGACGAGAACCAAAACGGGTATTTGGTCATCAACTTTCAATGGAAATATCTTGACCCTGTGGTCACCGTGATTTCAACCGCCCAAATGTTGTTGTACCTGGCATTTTCCTTTCAATTATATTATCGCTACAAAGACAACATACAGCAATTCTTTTCGAACCTCACCAAAAAAGAGCTCAGTTGGATTTTTACTGTACTATTGGTCTACTCCTTTCTATTTATATACGGCCTAGTGCAGGTGTTTATCAATGACCTCATTTTTGAAATGAGCTGGACCCAAAAATGGTGGATTGAGTTTTTATCGGCCGTTACACTGCTGTATTTAGGGGTCAAAGGTTATTTTACAGATTTCAGTTTTCTAAAAGACTTTACGAGCGAAACACCCAAGGCGGGTTCAAAGAGTACCGGCGAACTAGAACTTTTCAATGATGAGCTGAATAAGAAAAAGGGAGAGCTACAAAAGCTATTTGTTAATGAAAAAGTCTTTTTGGACCCTGAACTTAACTTGGCGCAATTATCAAATCGCCTACAAATGAACCGGGCCGAGGTTTCTGAAATTATCAATTCGGGTTTTGGAAAGAACTTTAATGACTTCGTCAATGAATATCGTATTGACCTATTCAAAAAGCGTTTACAACAAGGCGACAACAAACAATTATCGCTTGTGGGGCTGGCATTTGATTGCGGTTTTAATAGTAAGGCGACCTTTAATCGAGTCTTTAAAAAAGCCGTGCAATTGACCCCTACGCAATACCTTCAATCCCTTTCTGCATAGAGTCTCATATGATTTGAGACGTCTCTTTTTTATTTGAGTCGACCACTGAAAATTCCTGCTGCAAATTTGTGCCAGTATTCATTTTAAAAAATTAAATATCATGAGAAAAACAGTAGTCGTATTTTTTAGTATCGTAGTCGCAGCAGTAGGTTTGGCATTCGCCCAACGGTCAAGTTTAGAGATTCCACCAAAGTCTTCGTTGGAATTGGATTATGCCGATTATGAAATGTACCAGTTAAAGCTTCGAAACAACGGTAAAAGTATCGATGTCAAAGTGGTCGATAAAAAAACAGGGGAATTTGTTCGTGGGTTCGGGTTGGGCCCAGTTGGCAAAGTAGAGGTGATGGTCGAAAATACCAGTAAAATCGTTTTTACCAATTCATCGAACAAAACGGCAAGCCTTACGGTTTCCTTTACCGAAATGGACGCTAAAAAGGTTATGGCCTCCAATGAAGGCTTGGTCAGTTTTACCTTAGTGAATTCTAGTGATGAGTCCATTCCGTTGATTATTCCGAATGTGATGAATCCCAATCTTTCGCCGAACTCGAATAGTGGGGTTGATTTGAAAATCGGTCAAGAACTAATCTTTAGGAATCGTGGTAAGCGTTATGTGCTTTTTACCGTTGATGAAACAATTGAAGAAGGGGCCAAGATTGATGTGTATCAATTGCTTCAGGAACGTAAAAAGGAGCTGGGGTTGAAATAGAATCTATCTTCTAAACAAAAAAACCGGACACTGAGGCCCTCGAAGTGACCGGTTTTTGTTTTTAGTTCCCTATGAATGTGGCTTCGAGGACCTCAGCCACCAAAGAGCACCAAGTAAAGGTCGTTGAGGTTCTCGAAACGACCCCTAATGAATGTGGTTTACAACAAATCGAAGCCACTTATTCTACTTTTTTAAATCCCTATAAGCCATTGAAAGCCCTGGTAGTTGGTTATGGTCTCCATTTATCAATTCCTCCTTCTTTTTTCTTCCCCATCCTTGAATCTGCTTTTCACGATTAAAAGCCATGTCGATTCTCGTGAATTCTTCTAAATATACCAGTTGAACTGGGAGTCGCTTTTTGGTATGGTTGGCTCCCTGTCCATCTTGATGTTGTTGAAGGCGGATTTCAATATCAATAGTGCTACCGGTATAATAAGACCCGTCGGAACATTCTAGTATGTAAACATATCCTTTATTCATTCATTTTTGGTGGCTGAGGCTCTCGAAGCCACATTTCGACAAGGTCACTTCGAGAACCTCAGTGACCTAAATTTAAAACTCCCGATAGTCGCCAGACAGGTATTGATTGGCTTCTTCTTCTGCAAACTGAGCCCTGGCCGCATCCCAATGCAGGGTTTGGTTTGGAAAACGCCCGGCAATCACCCCAAGTAAAATCGTTTCAGTTAATCTCGCCGCATAGGAAAACGGCGCGGAACATTCTGCCTTGCCCAGACAGGCATCCACGAACTGGTGGTAGTGTTTTGGGGCATCGGCGGCGTAGTTTCTTGAAGGTTCGCTCAGATTAAACTTTTGGGTGAGCTTTTCAATATCCTTAGAAATATCAACATACTTTCCATTTTTGATTTTACGCGGTAGCTGCATAAAATGGGGAAGTAACAGTCTACCCTTCGAACCTAGGAACATGGCGCCCTGTTCTGGTAATTGGCCTTCACCGGCTACTTTGGCATCCAATGAAATATCGGTTTTTGAGGCAGTTTGTTTTTTGGCCATTGCCTTTTGCCCCGGCAATAACAAGTCTTCATGTGAGGGCGGCATACCAGGCCCGTCGTACCATACCCACTTTAGGGTCTTGTCGGTATATTCCGTACCCGGAAATTCATAGGTCACGATATTATTTTCAGGATAACCAAAACCATTTGGCTCGCGACATTCATTTTTAATGGTCATGGGTACATCAAGGTTCAGTGCATTGTACGGGGTGTCAAAAATATGCACGCCCATATCGCCCAAGGTGCCACAACCATAGTCCATTAATTTTCGCCAATTACCGGGATGATAATACCCTTCTTTATAAGGACGTTGGGCCGAAGTGCCCAGCCATAGGTTCCAGTCCAGTTGTGCGGGTACAGCGTCCTCACCTTCGGGTACGGAACCATTATATCCCCAAGACTTGGGGCTCCAGGCATGTACGGTATGTACCTTTCCAATGATACCATCTTGGATTAAGAGTGTGGCCAACATATAGTCGTAAAATGAATGCACCTGAATACCCATTTGGGTGATTAGGTTTTTTTCCTCAGCTATTTTTTTCATGGCCCGAGACTCGGCAACATAATGGGTCAAGGGCTTTTGGCAGTAGACATTTTTGCCCAATTCCATAGCCTTTAATGAGGCCGGTGCATGGGTATGGTCAGGGGTAGAAACGATAACAGCGTCAATTTCATCGGCCATTTCTTCGAGCATCACCCGATAATCAAAAAAGACGCGCGCTCCAGGGTGTTTTTTTCTTGCCGAGGATAGGTTTACAGCATCTACATCACAGAGCGCAACCACTTCTACTTCAGGGTGTGATGCGATATCACGTAGGTCTTCGCCCCCCATATTACCCACCCCGATATGGGCAGTACGTAGTTTGTCATCTGCCGATTTTGAACTGTTCTTCGCATTTAAGGCTGCGGGTACGGCCAGCATGCCCAAGGCTCCGATGCCACTTTTCTTTAGAAAATCTCTTTTGTTCATTTTGAGCTATAATTTTTTGATTTTTATGTTCTTGAACCATATAGGGCTCGCGTGGTCTTGAAGGGCTATGAAGCCTGTTTTGTATTTGGCATAGTCGGGGGCATTGTCCCACTTGCCCGAATTTTTTTTGGCTTGCCAATCTTCTGACCACGGTACAAATTCCAATAATTTCTTTCCGTTCAACCAGTGCTCCACTTTTTCGGGGGTAAATACGATTTTGGAGGAGTTCCATTCCCCAACCGGATTTAGCTCTTTTTGGGTCTCATCAGCAGTATGCATGGCGTAATCCGCCCCGGTCTTTTGCCAATCTTGTAACAATTCAGGATGTTCTGCCCCGAATTGGGAGTTATAGGCGGTAAGGTCGTGAATGGTGGCGTAGTTCTCGTCATCAATCAATTGGTATTCCGGCGAAACCACGGGTGGGCCTTCATAGCCTTCCTTGACATGATAAAAGATACCACTGTTGCCACCCTCAGGAAGCTTCCATTCTAAATAGAGCTCAAAATTGCCAAATTCTTCGGCCCCATAGATTATGTCTTTTCCACCGGTATAATCTTGTTCTAGGCCAAGCTCGGTATCGAAAGTCAAAGTACTGTCTACGATTGTCCATCCCGGCGGTAGGGCATCTATACCATAGCCGCGCCAGCCCTCTATGCTGGTGCCGTCAAAAAGATATTGCCATTCTGAGGTTTCGACAGTCATGTCCATGGCGGGCAATTCTGCCTTATTTTTTTTTTGGTCTTTGCACCCCAAGAGGCTGATGAATACTGAAAAAAGTACTACATATTTAGGCATGAATTTGGTTTTGGAAAGTCTCTGAAATTACGAATTATTTAAGAAAATGGTCTCTTGCTTTTTCACTACATTTAAGACTGACTAATTCAAAGAAGACCTAAAATGAAAATGCTATTCTCAAAGGCAGGCTTTGCCCTGCTTTCCCTATGTTTTATTGCCTTTACTGGGGAGTCTCAACGAAGAAAAAAATCGACCACAGCACCACAGATTCCAGCTGAGCTTTATTCAAGTTTGGAATACCGTTCCATAGGCCCGCACCGCGGCGGCCGTTCGGCAGCAGTGACCGGTGTACCTGGTGAGCCCAATCTCTTTTATTTTGGAGCTACCGGTGGTGGGGTTTGGAAAACGCTTGATGGTGGCCGTTCATGGGCCAATATTTCCGATGGCTATTTTGGGGGTAGTATTGGTGCTGTAGAAGTGGCGCAAAGCGACCCGAACGTAATCTATGTGGGTGGTGGTGAAAAAACACTTCGTGGAAATGTATCGAGTGGCTATGGCATTTGGAAAACTGAGGATGCTGGAAAAACATGGTCTTTTGCAGGCTTACCTAACAGCCGACATGTGCCTCGAATCAGAATTCATCCTAAAGACCATAATACGGTGTATGCGGCCGTACTGGGAAATATCTACAAGCCTACTCAAGACAGAGGTATTTACAAATCAACCGATGGCGGAAAGACTTGGAGCAAAAAATTGTTCGTCAATAACCAATCTGGTTTTGTTGATTTGACCTTTGATCCGAACAATCCGAGAATATTATATGCTTCTTCTTGGAGGGCCCAACGTACACCCTATTCGCTAAGTAGTGGTGGTGATGGCTCCGCCCTTTGGAAAAGTACCGATAGCGGTGAAACCTGGACCGAGATTTCTAAAAATGAAGGGTTTCCCACAGATACCTTGGGCATTATTGGGGTTTCGGTATCACCTGTAAACTCTGAACGTGTTTTCGCCATTGTCGAAAACAAGGAAAAAGGGGGACTGTATCGTTCTGACGATGGTGGGGCGACGTGGACACAGGTCAATAGTGAAAGAAAATTACGCCAACGTGCGTGGTACTATACCCGGGTGTATGCCGATACTGAAGATGAAGATGTCGTTTATGTTTTGAACGTACGTTATCATAAATCGACCGATGGAGGTAAGTCGTTCAGTACCTTCAATGCACCCCATGGTGATCACCACGATTTATGGATTGCCCCAGAAAACAGCCAACGAATGATAATTGGTGATGATGGTGGCGCCCAAGTGTCATACGATGGGGGCGAAACTTGGAGTACCTATTACAATCAACCCACCGCACAATATTATCGGGTGACTACAGATAATGCTTTTCCATACCGTATATATGTGGCACAGCAAGATAATTCCACGCTAAGGGTAAACCATCGTTCTGATGGAAGATATATTACCGAAAACGATTGGGAGCCAACTGCTGGTGGTGAGTCGGCCCATTTGGCCATTGACCCGACCAATAATGATATCGTTTATGGTGGTAGCTACGGCGGATTCTTAACGCGTGTCAATCATGACGCGGGTACGGTTAGGGGCATCAACGTTTGGCCCGACAATCCGATGGGGTATGGTGCTGAAGGAATGAAGTACCGTTTTCAATGGAACTTTCCTATCATTTTCAGTAAGCACGACCCCAAAAAGTTGTACACCTTCAGTAATCATGTGCAT
>CAYNUM010000030.1:8275-11798 GCA_964400025.1 uncultured Croceivirga sp. | reverse complement strand
TTTGAAGGAAATCTAATCCTTTCTGTGCCGGGAATTTTCTATAAGGCACAAAATTGAAAGTAATTTTTTTACTTTTCTTGATTTTTGACTTATGTCAATTAATTGTCCAATAGTTATCCAAATTTTCGATATTTGTCTAAATAATACAACTAGTCAATATTTTTGATATAAGTATAAAAAAATAGACTATTGAGCATACCAAGAAAAACAAAGAATTTTAATCCGAACGGTTGCCCGGTGACACATTGCCTGAACAAGATTGGAGGTAAGTGGAAACCCATTATCATCTTTTTGATTCGAAAGGACTGTAATCGATTCTCTATGCTAAAAAGGGCCATTCCGGATATTAGCAAACAGATGTTGGTCAATCAATTGAGGGAACTGGAAGCTGATGCTATCCTGGATCGGATTGTGTATGCGGAGGTTCCTCCACGGGTAGAGTATAAAATTTCAGATTACGGAAAAACGCTGTTACCGGTAATAGATACCATGCAAGATTGGGGGTTGAAGGATATGGGCAAAGAATGTTAATCCAAATCGAGTTTTGCGTTTTCACCTTTTAGAAAGGTTAAGTATTCGTCGATTTCAAAAGATTCATCGTGGTATTTGGTATCTCTTTTATAAACAGCCATTTTTCGTTCAACACTTCGGGCAAATCGCCTAATCTCTTCTTTGTTGGTCAATAGTAGACCTGGAACCTTTACATTATTGCCGTCTTCATCTTTTGCCACCATAGTGAAATAAGAGGAATTGCAATGTCTTTTTTTGCCTGTGGTAACTTGCTCGGCTTCAACGCGTACTCCAACAACCATGCTGGTTCGCCCGGTATAATTTACACTGGCTTTCAAGGTAACCAACTCACCGACATCAATCGGGTTTAAAAAGTCTACCCGGTTGACGGAGGCCGTCACGCAATAGGTCTGTGAATGTTTGCTGGCACAGGCAAAAGCAATTTGGTCCATTAAGCTCAAAACATATCCGCCATGAATCTTACCACCAAAATTGGAGTGTTGTGGAAGCATCAATTCAGTGATTGAAACCCGTGATTCTTTTGCTGTTTTGAACTTTTTCATTTCATCAAACACAGTGGTTTATCAGTACTAGACACCTCTTAAATTGGTCAACGAATACGTTATACTCCGATTATAGGTTCAATTTTGGTTGTTCCTCTTCGGTTTCGAATACATCTTCTTCCGCTCGTTTTAAAATAGGCTCCGGGATGGACTTCTTCGCTTTGGCCCCCATTTTCTTTAATTTTTCGATACTAATAACAATGTTACCTCTTCCATCAAATAATTTCCCCATTGCATCAATATAAATTTTCTTTGACTTATCCATACTATCTCCAACTGCTCTTAAATCATTAATAAAACCGACAAACTTATCATAAAGTGCGCCTGCTTGACGTGCTATTTCAATAGCATTTTTTTGTTGCTTTTCATTGTTCCACATGGTATCAATGGTGCGCAAGGTGGCCAGCAGGGTTGAAGGTGTCACAATTACTATATTCTGCTCGAACGCTTTATTGTAAATCGTATTGTCTTCATTTATGGCGATGGCAAAGGCTGGTTCAATAGGTACGAACATCAATACAAAATCAGGACTTTCCATCTCGTAAAGGTCTTCGTATTTTTTTGCAGAAAGTTGCTCCACATGTTTGCGCAAAGAGTTGATATGATCCTTTAGGAAGCGTGGTTTATCATCATCATCTGCGTTGGTGAAACGTTCATAATCGGTCAAGGAAACCTTTGAGTCGACAACCATTTTTTTCCCATCAGGTAAATTGATGATGACGTCTGGCATTACCCTTGAACCATCCTCCAACTTAAAACTTTGTTGTACGCTGTATTCACGGTCTTTTTCCAAACCCGATTTCTCAAGCACCCGTTCCAACACCAATTCTCCCCAATTTCCTTGCATTTTGCTGTCTCCTTTAAGGGCCTTGGTTAGATTTTCAGCCTCTTGGGTAATTTTGAGGTTCTGTTCCTGTAAAAGACGAAGTTGTTCTTTCAGAGCTGCATTGATGCCAAAACTTTGCTTTTGGTTCTCTTCAACTTTCTTTTCAAACTCCTTTATCTTTTTATCCAGTGGGGTTAGAATATTCTCGATATTCACCTTGTTCTGTTTGGTAAACTTTTCGCTCTTTTCATCCAGAATTTTATTGGCCAAATTCTCGAACTCCTTCGTGAATTTTTCCTGAAGTTTTTCAACTTCCTCTTTTTGTTCTGAGTTGACCCGTTGTAAGTTTTCCAAATCGGCTTGATATCTCACGACTTGATTGCTCAATTGTTCTTTTTCGTGTTGAAGCCGTCTTTTCTCCTCGTTTTCACCAAGTAGTTTTTCATTGAGTGCTGTGACCGATTGGTTCAATTGATGCTCCCGTTCTTCCCAAACGCCGGTTGTTGATTTTGTCTTTAGTTTTTGGATATAAATACCCATAAACCCACCAAGGACAAGGGCAATTAAGCCAACAAGAATGTAAATCAATTCAGTACCCATAAAGTATGTTCTTATTGTAAAGATAGTTGAATTGTCATTCCACACTTGAAACAGAATTCAAAAATGGAAAGGAGTTGGTGTCTCCCCTGGAAACTTAGGATAGTCCCCATTTTTTTAATCTAAAGGATGCTGTTTTTTTATCAAATTCTACCAAGTCAGAAGGAAATAGAGTATCGAATACTCCTTTTTTTATTAATTCCTTGGGTGACCCAAATAAGTTCTCTGAACTATTCAACAAAAGCATTTTGTCACATAACTGAAGGGCCATATCGATTTCATGCGTCGTGAAGAGTACCGTCTTTTCGTGTTCATGCGCCAGCTGTTGTAGTAATTTGAATATTTGCACCTTATGAGATAGGTCTAGATGTGTTGTCGGCTCATCAAGCAGAATAATCGGAGTGTCCTGTGCCATGGCCTTTGCAATGAGTACACGTTGCAATTGACCGTCACTGAGCTCAAAACATTTTCGGTCTTTGAGTGATTCGAGGTCAAAGGTTTTTAAGCACAAGTCTATTTGTAGCTTGTCATCATTGGTCAAGTTACCCAACCAATTGGTATAGGGTTGCCTTCCTAAAGTCACTAATTCCCGTACGGTCAGATTTTTGGTAGCAATCGGTTCGGTAAGCACCAGGGCAATTTCTTGGGCTATTTTGGAAAAGGAATAATTCTCTAAAGGCGTTTGATGCAGCTTGATTTGGCCGGATAAAGGCGGTTGTAGATTGCCCAATGTTCTCAACAAGGTAGATTTACCAATACCGTTGACGCCAACTATTGCACAGAATTCTCCAGTTTTCAGGTGAAAATTGATGTTTTGGACTACACTTTGATTTTTGTACCCCACCGTCAGATTTTCGATGTCTAAAACGCTTCTATTCATCAGAACAATAGTTTTCGTTTTCGTACCAACAACCAAATGACCACTGGTGCTCCGATAATGGAAGTTATAGCATTAATAGGCAGCACATTTGCCGAAGTTGGTAATTGAGCAATCGTATCACAAAAAAGCATAAGTATGGCACCATAT
>CAYNUM010000030.1:0-8265 GCA_964400025.1 uncultured Croceivirga sp. | reverse complement strand
CCAAAGTTCTATGTTCCATTGTGTTAAAGATTTGACGGGTCAAATGGGGTACGGCGAGCCCCACGAACGCAATTGGCCCTGCAAAAGCTGTAATACTACCGGCCAACAAGCCCGTCGCAACAATTACCAAAAATCTCGATTTTTTAAGATTGATCCCTAAACTTTGGGCATAGTGTTCACCCAATAAAAAGGCGTTCAATGCTTTTATGGAAAGTACACTTAAAACTACTCCGACAAGAATGATTGCTCCTAAGATTTGATTTTGATTCCATGAAAGGTCTCCAACACTACCATACGACCAAAAAACGAAACGCTGCAGTTGTTCCGCATTTGAAAAATACGCCAATACACTGACTATTGCTGAGGTGATACTGCCGAACATCAATCCAATGATTAGCAATGCCATGGTGTCTCGAATACGGTGGGCGACCAATAGAATCACCAATAGCACCAGAAAGCTGCCCAAACTTGCGGCTATGACCAATGTCAAATCTGAAAACAAAACACTGCTCAAAACAGCGGAACCCATTAATAACAAAGCAGCTCCGAGGCTGGCACCCGAACTAATGCCAAGAACAAACGGGCCAGCGAGGGGATTTCGAAATAAGGTCTGCATCAACAATCCGCTAAGGGCCAATCCGCCGCCAACCAGCATGGCTGTTATGGACTTTGGTAATCGATATCGGTAGATGATATATTCCCACGAAGGGTTTTCCAGAGGTTGGCCCAATAATGCCGAAATAGTGTCTGTAAAAGGTATTTTCACCGAGCCTAGGCTGATGTTCAATATCCAGAATGCCACTAGAACGAGGAACAACCCAAAAAATCGAACTCCTTTTTTCTGCATTACTGCAAAGGTGTAAAAAAGTAAGGACTGTAATCAGGCAACAACTCTGGGTGTAAAATTTTAATCATATCCTTGAGTACCAAATCTGGTCGTTGTGGTGCCAATTCGTAATACAGAAGTCCACCCGTAGGACCCTTGGCATTCGCAAAGGTGAATACTTTTTTATTTTGAAAAGCCTTGAATTGTTGATAATGCGAGTTGGAGTCCATCATTTCTTGATAGCTAACAAATTGAGAGGGTGATAGCCAGTAGTCTGCCATTGAACCGCCTTCCAAAACACTTTCCAAGCCCAAAGAGAGACTTCCTGTACCATCGGTATTTTGATATAGATAATCGCCATTAGCATCTTTAATGAATTGTGCTGCCCAACTGTTTCCTGCTGGTAAATACCATACGTCTTTATACAGCGCCCCGCTTAAAACTGAAGGGATTACCTTAGCTTTTGCGGCCAATGATTTAGCCTCTGTGTATGACTTCTGAATCGAATTAAAAATACTATCCGCCTGCTTTTCTTTGCCCAGAAGAACTCCAAAAAACTTTATCCATTCTGCCTTGCCAAGCGGTGATTGTTCCACCCAGTCTCCATTAAATACTACGGGAATGTTCGCTTTCTCCAGTATGCCATAACTACTGTTCTCATTGTCAATTGCAAAGCCAACGACCAGTTCTGGTTGTAATGCTATGGTAATCTCTGAGTTCAGTTTATTGTTTTGTCCGAGTTCTCTAATCCCCCCCTTTTTTATACGTTCTCTTGCGGGAAGGGATGAAATGTATTTCGTATCAGGAAAGCCTATTAATTTATCCAATGCCCCTAATGCTTCTAATGCAGGAATATGGGTTGTTGAAGTGACAATCAATCTTTCAATAGGTAGGCCAATCACAGCGTCAAACGTATTTTCAGGGAAATTGAATGTCAGAAGGTCATCTTTCGGAACCATGGCATACGAAAACGATTTTTCGGCATTTGGCCATGGGTTTTTGACTTCTAAAATTTTGTACCCATCGTTTTGGAGGATGGTAAACCCTGTGGCAAAATCAATTGTATTGGTATCTCGTCGTTTTTCGGCATTCTTTACTTTTTCCGTTTCATTCTTACATCCAAAAATAAAGAGGACAACTATAGTACCTAGGCAAACCTTTTTAATCATATCCAAAAGTAAATTTTTTAGACAGGCCTGAAAAGTTAAACAAAAGACTTAGCTTCGTACATGAATTTTGGTTTTTGTGATTGATTTCACAGAATTAAAAGGGAATCCGGTGAAAATCCGGAACTGTTCCCGCAACTGTAATCATATACCGAGACTTCGGTATTCCTATTTAGGGATTGTGTCATCTTCTATACCACTGCTCTTAAGCGGGAAGGTTTGACAGCAAATTGAAAGTCAGGAGACCTGCCATTTTCATTTAAAACTTAAAACCTTCGGGATAAGGGTTTACGGTTATGGATAGAAGATACCTCTTTATAGCTCTAGGGTACTTTTCCCTATTCGGTGCATTGAACGCCCAAGAATTGCCTATTCAACAATTGGATGAGGTGGTTGTTTCTGATATACGGGTTCAACGTAATTCCGATGGTCACAAAGTTGCTGTTTTGAACGATAGTACCATACAGCGAAACGGGATTTTCATGTCCAACTTGTTGAACTTTAATAGTAATATTTATTTTAAGGAAAATGGGTTGGGCATGGTTTCTTCACCAGCTTTTCGCGGGACGAATGCCTCACATACGGCAGTGCTCTGGAACGGCATCAATATCAACTCACAATTGACGGGTCAGGTAGACTTCAATACTATCAATGCCCTGAACTACAGTTCTGTAACAGTACGCAGTGGTGGCGGTAGTGTTCAATTTGGTACTGGAGCTATCGGGGGAACCATTCATTTAAATAATGATTTATCGTTTGAAAAACATTTTGACAATCAAATTATTACTGGATACGGAAGTTTCGATACCCGAAGTATGAATTACGGCAATTCTTTTAGCAATGGAAGATGGTCTTCAAGTTTTGGAGTGAATTATAACAGCTCAGACAACGACTATGTTTATCTTGAAACCGATGAAAGAAATTTGAATGGTGAATTTGAACATGTAAACATCAATTTTAATGCAGGTTATCGAATTAGGGAGAAACAGCTCCTAAAACTGTATCATCAAAGTTTTATAGGCGACCGTAATTTGTCTGGAACCTTAGTAGCTCCAGGTCGTAGCCGTTATGAAGACCATCAACACCGCACGCAACTGGAATGGTCTAAAGTGGGTGATAAGGTAACTCATAGGCTAAAAACTGCTCATTTATATGATGCGTTTAAGTATTTTGAAAACAAAGATTCAGATTTTTTTTCGGAGGGGAGAGTGACCAACTTGCTGGCGCGGTATTCCCTTGATGTTAAACTCTCTAATGTCTTTCGATTAAACTCCTTTCTAGAATACAACAACTTTTCTGGTGACGGTAGCAATTTCGGGAATCCGGGTCGTAATGATTTCGCTGTAACTGCCTTATTGAAGCATGCCTTGAAAGAGAATTTACAATATAATTTTAGTATACGCCAAGACTTCTCATCTGATTTTTCGAGTCCCGTGGTGTTTTCAGTGGATGGAAGTTATTTCATTGGAAAAACCTACAAAATGCGTTTGAATGCCTCTCGAAACTTCAGGTTACCCACCTTTAACGATCTATATTGGCAACCTGGGGCTAATCTTGAATTACAACCTGAACAATCGTATCAAATCGATCTGGGGCATCAATTTAATTGGGGGGCATTCGATGTAAATATAAATAGCTATTACATAACGACTGAAGACATGATTCGCTGGTTACCCAATACCTCTGGAGTTTGGTCTCCGGTCAATGTAGATAATGTTGCCATTTATGGTCTGGAATTGGAGTTAGGTTTCAAACAGGAAATAGGAAAAAAACAAGAATTGGAACTAAGAAGCAACTATGCTTACACTGTTTCGGAAGATACGGAAACCGGCGAACAATTGATTTATGTGCCGTTTTATAGAGGTAATGCCTCTCTGGCCTATCGATTTGGAAATTTCACTACCTTTTACCAACATCTATACAATGGTTCTGTAAGCATCATTGGCGGAGAATTGGAAGGTTATCAAGTGGCCAACATAGGTGTTGCCTATGAACTAAGGACTGAAAAAAAATTGCGAAGTCGATTGGGGCTGACCCTGAATAATGTATTCAACACGTATTATGAAAATATTGCCTTACGGCCAATGCCCAATAGAAATTTACAAACATATTTAACACTAAATTTTTAATGAAATGGATTTAAGAAAACATGTATTTGGAATACTCTTTATTTCACTACTTTTCGCAGGCTGTTCTGATGACGATTCAGATGACCCCACGCCAGATGTAAATGGTGGAGTTGTCAGTTTAGCGGTATCTTCAAATGACATTAATGAAGATGTTGGTGGAGTGGGCATAACGTTTTCAGTTAACAACACTTTTGATACCAATCTAACCATCACATTTTCAATTACGGGATCTGCAACATCAGGAGAAGACTATGAAGAATTCTCACAAAGTGCAGTTATTGTTGCTGGTGAGACTTCCATAACGGGTACTTTAGCCATTACTGATGATGTTAATGTTGAAGAAGATGAGGAAATCATCATCGCTATTACCGGTGTAACCGGTGCCCAAGATGTGACAGTAAATGGTGAAGCAATCACTATCGTAATACGAGATAATGACAGTTTTGCTTATGAAAACGGAATTTTGGTACTTCACGAGGGTAATTTCTTCGGTGGTAATGCGTCGGTCTCTTTTGTTTCAGATGACCTTAGTTCAGTGAACAACGCCATTTTTAGCAATGCCAACTTAGATATCGGTCGTCTTGGTGATGTTGCTCAAAGTATGGCCTTTGACGGCGATTTGGCGTACATCGTGGTAAACAATTCACAAAAGATTGAAGTAGTCAATAGATTTACTTTTTCATCTGAAGGAACGATTGATACAGGACTATTGAATCCAAGATATATAACTTTTGCAAGTGGTAAGGGTTATGTAACGAATTGGGGTGATGGCACCAACCCTGATGATGACTATATCGCTGTTGTCAATTTGGAAAATTTAATGGTAGAATCTACAATTTCTGTCCCTGAAGGGCCAGAGTGGATTTTGAATAATAATGGCACCTTGTACGTAGCCCATCAAGGTGGTTTTAGCCAAAACAATATTGTATCGGTCATTGATTCGTCAAATGATACCGTGGGAACTCCGATTACGGTGGCGGACCGACCAAATTCTATGCAAATGGTCAATGACGAGTTATGGGTGTTATCGGGGGGTAATCCAGCTTTTACAGGAAATGAAACGGCTGGCCAACTGGATAAAATTAATATGAGCAGCAATCTAGTCGTAGATACTTTCACATTTACACAGACCGAACACCCTAATTATCTTTCAGTTGATGGTAGTTCCCTTTATTATCTACTGGATGGTAATGTCTTTAAAATGGATGCTTCAGATACCACATTGCCTTCTTCTAGTGAAATAGCCGGAGTCTCATTTTATGACATGACTGTAAACGATGGCAGACTTTATGGAGTCGATGCCAAAGATTTTGCCAGCAATGGTTCTTTGGAGGTATATAACCTTTCCAATAACTCACTTGTCGAGTCATTGGAAGTTTCCATAATACCGGGAGCGGTTTATTTTAATGACAGCTTCGTATTCGAATAACTAAAGG
Source organism: uncultured Croceivirga sp. (assembly GCA_964400025.1). Classification (GTDB taxonomy): domain Bacteria; phylum Bacteroidota; class Bacteroidia; order Flavobacteriales; family Flavobacteriaceae; genus Croceivirga. The sequence goes on along the minus strand of CAYNUM010000030.1, from coordinate 2,708 downwards.
TCTGATAATAAAAAAGCGGCTGATTCCTGAATTTTTTTCAGTGTAGCCGCTTTTTTATTTAATTCCGAATTGAAATTGTTCTATTTGAGGTTCAGGGGCTTGTCTAAAGTCATTGATGATTTAAAAGGGGTTGCCATTTTTTTAAATGAGAAATCTTCATTTGAAGGCATCTGTAGGGATGTTTTGCTTGAAACCCCAGTTATCTCTTGAATGGCACGAGCCAATAGAGGCTCATTGATGTCACCAATCTGTCCCAAATTAAAAACATCTTCATCTAACTCAATATCGGGCGTGAAGCCAGCGGTATAATCAAAAAAGCCTATCGCATTCTCGTTTCTACCCACCAAGGGTTGAATGATCCATCTGTTGTCAGGATTGATATCATTTTCTGTGCTGGAAGTATAGATATAGCTGTTATCAGGATTGTCTACCAATGATATTGAAAACTCGTTTTTACCTCGGGTAGTAGTGCCAATGTGAATAACTTCAATGTAGGGGTCTAGGCCGTTCATTACCAATTCACTTGCAGATGCAGTTCTATCGGTTCCCAAGACAAAAACCCTGTTCAGGTTCAATGAGTTCAACTGTTGACCATCAACCGTAGAGGCAAAAAAATCTTCCGTCTGCTCATCAGTTAGTTGTTCTTGAATCTTACTGTTCCAGCGTTGTTTAATGTATAGGTCGTTCGTATTTGTGCCATAAATCATACTGGCCAAAAGTCTTGAGGTGTTGACCGAACCACCCCCGTTATAGCGCATGTCCAAAACTAAATCTGTCACACCATCAGCAACAAACTGACCAAACACATCGTTCAATTCCGAATTAAAATTTCGGTTGAACTGGCGGTACATAAGGTAACCGATTTTTTGACCACCGACATCCAATGTTGTTGCCAAACGAATCGGATTTTCTTGAAAGTTTTCTTCCTTCGTCAACGTAATTTCTTCGTTTGTTGGAAGTACCAAACGATTGGCTACATCCAATTCACCAATGCTAAGGGTATAGGTTGCATTTTCTCCAAAAAGTAAGGTATTGAAATTATTTGAGGTAAGTGTTTGTCCGTCTACAGCATAAAAGACATCACCACGTTGCATGCCCTTTAAGTCTGCATCAGAGCCAGGAATTACATTACGCACGAACCCGAAGAGGTTATCCGTGTCATCAGCGGTCAAATCAATCACAAAAAATTGAAGCCCGTTGTTTTGACTGATTCCTGACAGGGAGTTGAGCAATACTTCAAAGTCCTCATTCCAAAAAGTAAAACGATCTTCTGTAAACAAAAGACTTCTAAGAAAGGTTTCAGGGTCACTTTCGCTTTGCAGAAATTCGGTGTATTCTTGATTCGTGGTAAATCGGGTATCTGCTAAATCAGTAACCTCATTTTGCCAAAAATACCAGAGGTTCATGGCCTTCCACATAAAATCTTGGACCGTTACGTCGTTAGAAGTCGCGTCAGGTGTATTTCCATTTTGTATACCATTATCATCATCATTATTACACGCGACAATGATTAATCCCAAAAAAAGGAATAATATTAATTTTTTCATAGCAGTTTTAATTTTCATTTTCATCTCAATTTTAGTGCCATATACTTAGCGGAGTAGCTTCTATTTAGAACAACTTATGCGATGAAAACCCTAAAATAAGTACAATTATGATAAAGTCATTGTTTCATTGTAACAAAATTCAAGGTGCGTCGTCATGCTATTGTAAGTCGATAAATTCGCAGTAACTATCAACCAAATGCAACAAAAAGAATTCTTAGCAGTGGTCATGCCCTTTAAGGATAAATTGTACCGAATGGCCAAACGGTTATTGGTATCAAGGGAAGAAGCTGAGGACGCCACGCAAGAAATATTAATGAAGCTCTGGTCCAAGAATGAGACGATGGACCAATACAAAAGCGTAGAAGCTTTTGCGATGACGATGACCAAAAACTTTTGTTTGGACCGTTTAAAGTCGAAACAAGCAGGCAACCTAAAATTGGTGCACAGTAATTATCGAGATGAATCGGTGTCTGTGCAGCGACAATTGGAAGCCGAAGACAGTGTCAGTTGGGTAGAAAAAATAATGCAAGAGTTGCCAGAACAACAAAAAATGGTTTTACAGCTTAGGGATATCGAAGATTATGATTTTGAAGAGATTGCCCAAATGCTGGACATGAAACCTACTGCAGTTCGTGTGACCCTATCAAGGGCTAGAAAAGCCATACGTGAAAAATTACAGGAAAAACATAACTATGGAATTGGATAACTACATAGAAAAACTTTTGGAAAAGTACTTTGAGGCTGAAACGACCAGTGCTGAAGAGGAAGAGCTTAGAAACTATTTTCATCAAGAAGAAGTCGCCCCACATTTGGCACAGTACCAATCGATGTTCAATTACTTTTCCGTTGCCAAAGAAGAACAATACACCAAGCAGGTTCCACTAAAAACCAGAAAGAAGATCAACTATGGGTGGATTTCGACTGCAGCGGCTGTTGTACTGGCCTTTGGCATCTATTTTGGCCCTGATCAATATCAGGCTTATCAAGATAGAAAGGAGGCAGAGTATGCCTATCAAGAGACCAAAAAAGCTTTGGACCTATTGGCCCAGAATTTTGGTAAGGGTAGAGAGCATGTTGCCCATCTAAATGAATTTGCCGTGGCAAAATCAAAAGTGTTTAATTAGAATTAAAAATAAAAATTTAAATCAGATGAAAAAGTAT
>CAYNUM010000029.1:0-11816 GCA_964400025.1 uncultured Croceivirga sp. | reverse complement strand
GCAATGTGTAGGGCGGTAGTTGAGAGTGATGTTGCTGGCAGCACAGCTGAGGGAATAAACAACGGTATCGTTTATCTAATGGCCATTCCGTACATCTTGGTGGGTGGATTATTTTACTTCATCTACAGAAAAATCAAGGGCTAATCTTAATTTTCAATTTTTTTTGGGATAAAGTGTAACATTTTAAGTTGGCCATAGTCTTATGAGTGTACGTCATGTACTTCATCAATCAAAAAACCAACCCAAATGTTCGACATCGAGAGATGGCAGGAGATTTTTGACACTATCCGTAAAAATAAATTACGGACCTTCCTCACAGGAATTTCTGTTGCCTCAGGTATTTTCATTTTAGTTATTTTACTTGGTTTTGGTCAAGGAATGCGAAACGGCATAGAGCAGGAATTCCAACAAGATGCTTCTACAAGTATTTGGGTCTGGCCCGGAGTTACCACCAAGGAGTTCAAGGGTATGAACCCCGGTAGACGAATTCAATTGACCAACGAGAACTATGATAATTCTGTAGCCTTGTTCAATGAAAACATTGAATATAATTCTTCACGCAATTTTGTTCGCGGTGTCACCGTAAATTATGGAAAGGAATCGTTAGTATACGGTATACAGGGGGTGTCAGCGAACTTCCAATTTATTGAAAACTGTAAAATGATTGATGGTCGTTTCATTAACTATCCTGATGAAAAAGGAACGGCTAAAGTAGCGGTCATTGGCAAAAAAATAAGAACAGATGTATTTAATGAGGTAGATACTCCTATAGGTGAATACATTGAAATATCTGGAATTCCATTTAAGATTGTCGGCGTTTACAAAGAATACGAGGATCGTGAGGAGGAACGTATTTACATTCCCATAACTACAGCACAGAAGGTGTTCAATGGAGGTAATCGAGTAAATAACATGTCGTTTACCCTTCCGGCCGTCGAAAATTTCGACCAAGCCGTGGTTCAAGCGGTTGATTTCAAAGAGAATTTAACGGAATACCTAAAACAGGCGCAAACTGTAGCTCCAGAAGATACCAGCGCTATTAGGGTATGGAGTGCAATGGAAGAGGCCAAACGGTATTTCGGTTTGACCAATAACATCAAAATATTCTTTTGGTTTGTTGGGGTGTGTACAATTATCGCTGGAGTAGTGGGTGTAAGCAACATCATGCTCATTGTCGTAAAAGAGCGTACCCGAGAAATCGGTATCCGCAAAGCATTGGGGGCCAAGCCATGGTCAATTATTGGTATGATTTTGCATGAGGCTATTTTTGTAACAGCCATATCTGGTTTCGGGGGGTTGATATTTAGTATGGCCTTGCTTGAGGTTGTCGGTCCGCATATAGAAATTGATTATGTAGTGAATCCATCGGTAAATTTTACGGTTGCATTTACTACAGTAATTGTCTTGATTATTGCCGGTACCTTGGCAGGATTTTTTCCAGCTTGGCGAGCTGCTAGAGTACATACCATTGAAGCTTTAAGACACGAATAGTTATGTTTAATAGAGATCGTTGGAAAGAAATTCTTGAAGTGCTGACCTCTAATTGGTTCAGAACTGTACTTACGGCTTTTGGGGTATTCTGGGGTATTTTCATCCTCATCGTATTGTTGGCGGCAGGCAAGGGCTTAGAAAATGGTATAAACGCTGATTTTGGAGATATCGCTACAAATACCATGTTCATGTGGACCAGAAGAACAACAAAACCTTACGAAGGCTTACCAAAAGACCGAAGCTTCGAATTTCAACGTGAGGATGTTCAATCCATTAGAAATAATGTACCCAATTTAAGATTCATTTCACCTAGAAATCAACTGGGAGGTTTTAGCTCGGGAGGCAATAACGTGGTTCGTGGCCTTAATTCTGGTGCATACAATGTGTATGGAGATTATCCTGAAATAATCAATCAAGATCCAATGACCGTTACGTCTGGGCGATTTATTAATTACAATGATATCAACGAGAATCGCAAAATAGCCATCATAGGTAAAGGGGTACGAGAGGATTTATATGAAAAGGACGAGGAAGTTCTGGGTACCTATATCAAAATTCAAGGGGTAAATTTTTTGGTAGTAGGTACTTATAAAAAGAACTCCAGTGATGGCGGGGAAGAGGCCCAAAAAGAAATATTCGTTCCATTTACCGCATTTTCACAGGCATTCAATAGAGGTGAAGATGTGGGATGGATGGCCATTACAGCCAAAGATGGCAGTTCAATATCCGTCTTAAAAGAGAAGATAATTGAGGTGATGAAGAAAAAACATAAAGTACATCCTGAAGATAATAGGGCCATAGGCTACTTTGACCTCTACGAACAGTATAATCGTGTCGAAAGCCTGTTTGCCGGTATTCGGTGGATTGCCATAATTGTGGGCACATTTGTTTTGATATCCGGAATTATCGGGGTCAGTAACATCATGCTCATTGTGGTAAAAGAGCGTACAAAAGAAATAGGTATTCGCCGAGCTTTGGGAGAATCACCATGGTCCATTAAACAGCAAATCTTAATGGAATCCATTTTCTTGACCATTATTTCGGGAATGACTGGAATTATATTCGGGGCACTGGTAATCTATGGTATTAATTCATTGCTTGACAGTGTAGGCCCTGTGGATATGTTTCTAAGCCCAAGCGTAAGTGTAGGTGTTGTTGCCAGTGCCCTTACAGTTTTAGTCATTTCAGGGTTGTTGGCCGGTTTTATCCCGGCAAATAGCGCCATTCGGGTACGACCTATAGAAGCTTTGAGAAACGAATAAAATTAAAATCAATCAATCAAAATTATAGAAATGAAAAAGTCAGTTACTATTATAATCTTAATCTTTATAGTCGTTGCTTTTGCCGGTTCAATGTATTACTTGTACCAAAAGAATTCAGAAGACCCCATAGTTTACGAAACTGAAGCCCCAACAAAACAAAGTATCGTCAAAAAGGCTGTGGCCACGGGTAGTATTTTACCACTCGAAGAGGTATTGATCAAACCTAATATTTCAGGGGTGATTGAAGAAGTATATGTTGAAGGCGGAGATTATGTAAAAACAGGTGATCTTTTGGCCAAAATTAAGGTAGTTCCAAATTTAAGTGCCTTGAACGACGCCAGAGATGCCATTGAAAGAGCGCGAATAGACGTTGAAAACCAGAAGCGTAATTATGACCGTCAACAATCCATATTTGAAAGAGGGGTAATCTCCAAGGCCGATTTAGAAAATGCTGAAGTAGCCTACGAACAAGCGAAACAGACTTTTAAGGCGGCCAATCAACGTTTTGATATTATCAAGACAGGTACTTCAAAAGGATATGGTAATCAGGCCAATACGCTAATTCGCTCAACGGTCAGTGGAATGGTTTTGGATGTTCCTGTTGAGAAAGGTAATCAAGTAATCGAGAGCAACAATTTTAATGAAGGTACCACTATCGCTTCCATCGCCGATGTTGAAAAAATGATTTTTGAGGGCAAAGTGGATGAGTCCGAGGTTGGTAAAATCAAAGAAGACCTTCCATTGGAGATTACTGTAGGGGCTATTGAAGATCAGGTTTTTGATGCCGTTCTCGATTATATCGCCCCAAAAGGAGTTGAAGAGAATGGAGCGATTCAATTTGAAATCAAAGGCACCTTGAAAAAGCAAGATACTACCTTTATAAGAGCAGGTCTCAGTGCCAATGCCTCTATAATTCTTGCTAGGGCCGATAGTGTACTGGCCCTTAAAGAAGCTTTAGTGCAGTTTGATGATGATACCAAAGAACCCTTTGTTGAAATTGAAGTAGGTGAACAGCAATTTGAGCGTAAGGAAATTCAACTAGGCATCAGTGACGGCATTTTCGTAGAGATAAAATCTGGTATTACAGACAGTGATAAAATCAAGGTCTGGAACAACGTTGAGGACGAAGCTGGTAGTTAACTTCCCGATTTAACATAACTTTTAAAATAATCTTGTAACATTTCTGCAACTTGTTAGTCCTATAGGTGGATTTCAAGTCCAGAGAACTAACAAACCAATCATGATAGAAATCAAAGATCTTCACAAGTCCTATAGAATGGGAAGCAACTCGCTTCATGTCTTAAAGGGCATCAATTTCAATGTAGAAGAAGGAGAATTAGTGGCCATTATGGGATCTTCTGGTTCAGGTAAATCAACATTACTGAATATTTTAGGAATGTTGGATGGAGCTGACACTGGCGAATATCAATTGGATGGGGTTCCTATTAAAGACCTTAATGAAAAGAAAGCCGCTCAGTATAGAAACAAATTCCTTGGGTTCATTTTTCAATCATTTAACTTGATTAACTACAAATCGGCAGTTGAAAACGTTGCCTTGCCTTTGTATTATCAAAAAGTAGGTAGAAAGGAACGCCAAGAAAAAGCACTGAATTATTTGGAGCGGGTGGGTTTAAAAGAATGGGCTACCCATTTACCATCGGAACTTTCTGGGGGTCAAAAACAAAGGGTGGCTATTGCTAGAGCTATGGCCGCTGAACCCAAAGTGCTTTTGGCTGATGAGCCTACCGGTGCGTTGGATAGTAAAACATCTTACGAGGTCATGGATTTGATTCAAAAAATCAATGACGAAGGCAATACTATTCTGGTTGTAACCCACGAAGAGGATATAGCACATATGTGCAAAAGAATCGTACACCTTAAGGATGGGGTGATAGTTGAAGATAAAAAGATAGAACAAGTAAGAGCCCAGCAATATGTTTGATAGAGATATCTGGCAAGAAATATTCAACACTATCAAAAAGAATAAACTGCGAACTTTTTTGACAGGCTTCTCAGTGGGTTGGGCGATTTTCATTTTGGTGATGCTATTGGCATCGGTGAATGGAATGCAGAACGGATTTTATTCCCAGTTCAATGATGACGCTACCAACTCAATTATTGTGCGCCCTGGAACTACATCAGAGGCTTTCGGCTGTTTTGAAGCCGGACGTAAAGTTCAGTTTGAAAATAATGATGTCGAGTTTATCAAGCAGAGCTTTCCTAAAGACTTTGTTGAAATAAGTGCTAGATATTATGCCAATACCACAGCTCGATATAAAATGGAGACGGGTTCTTATTCAGTACAAGCGGTGCACCCAGACCATCAAATTATTGAAAAAACCATAGTAACTGCTGGTCGCTTTATTAATGAGGCGGATCAAATCAATAAAGCTAAAGTTGCAGTAATTGGTCGTAAAGTCGCAGAGGACTTATTTGATAAGGAAGACCCACTTGGAAAGTTTGTGGAATTCAATAATCTTCCTTTCAAAGTAATCGGGGTATTTATTGATGAAGGAGATGATAATGCCGAAAGAAGAATATATGCCCCCATAAGCACCTATCAAAGAATTTATGGGAATACCAACGATATCAATGTCATATTGCTCACCTACAATCCTGAGTATGATTTGACCAAAGCTTTGGAGTTCTCCGATAAATTGGAAACAATTATGAAACGCAGGCATAAGGTCGCTCCTGAAGACCAAGCAGGTATTAGGGTTTGGAATTATGCACAAGCTTTTGATGATATCAGCAGTTTTACTTCAGTGTTGAAGGCCATTGGTATCGGGGTCGGATTCTTAATTCTTATTGCCGGTATAGTAGGTATTGGTAACATCATGGTCTTTACCATAAAAGAGCGAACTAAAGAGATAGGAGTTCGTAAGGCGTTGGGCGCAAGGCCTAATCAGATTGTGAATTTGGTCTTATTGGAGTCAATTTTCATTACGGCCCTTTCAGGGTTTATTGGCCTGTTATTTGCATGGTTGATTCTTTCATTGATTGGACCCAATATAAATACTCCTGCATTTACCAACCCCAATGTAAGTGCTTCGACTGTTATAACAGCTACAATTGTATTAATCATTGCTGGTGTATTGGCTGGTTTGATTCCTGCAATGAAAGCTGCTAGTGTTAAACCGATTGTTGCATTAAGGGATAAATAATATGTGGATTTTCGATAGAGATTTGTGGATTGAGATTTTCCATACTTTGGGAAAGAACATGTTCAGAACATTTTTGACCATGCTCGGGGTAATTTTTGCCATGATGATTTTGGTACTTCTTTTGGGTTCCGCGAATGGCATGAGCAACGGTTTTGATAAACTCTTTGCAGGAACGGCTTCGAACAGCCTGTTCGTTTGGGGTCAGAGTACTTCTGAGCCTTACAAAGGTTTTGAACGGGGTAGAAGAATTCGCTATAAGATTGAGGACGCTTCTATTTTAAAAGAACAAATCCCAGAAATCGAGGTTTTGGCTCCAAGAATTGAATTGGGAAGCCACAGAGATATTGTCACCGTCTATAGAAATGGTCAGACCAGTGGCTCTGCAGTCTACGGTGACTATCCTGAAATCGATAACATTACGAAAAAGAAATTGGTTGAAGGCCGATTCCTCAACGATAATGATATTGAGTATTCCAAGAAGGTCTGTGTCATTGGTGAAGAAACGTACAAGCTACTCTTTGAAAAAGGTGAAGATGCAATTGGTCAAGATATTCGTATCAATGGAGTCTTCTTCTCCGTTGTTGGAATTTACAAACCCAATAACAATATTAATATTGATGGTGAAAATGCGGTTTTTATCCCATTCACAACCTTTCAAAAAGCTTTTAATACCGGCGACAGAATGGGATGGATGGCCATAGCTGTTGAACCGGGAACAAAAGTAGCGGTCGTTGAAAGTGAAATAAAGGCCATCCTCAAGAATAAGTATGACATCGCTCCAAAAGACGAACGTGCCATTGGTAGTTTCGATATGTCTGAGATTTTCAATAACATCAGTGCGTTTACCATGGTGCTCAAAGGTTTTTCGTTCTTTGTCGGCATCTTTACGTTATTGGCTGGGGTGATTGCCATCAGTAACATTTTGTTGATTACCGTAAAAGAACGCACAAAAGAGATTGGAGTGAGAAGGGCACTTGGAGCCACTCCCGCCGTTGTCAAGCGGCAGATTGTAATCGAGGCAATTGTACTAACAGCATTTGCAGGTCTGATTGGTTTCGCAATTTCAGTAGGTATCCTTGGTCTTTTAAATTGGAGATGGGGCAGTGGGGATGACTTTCCATTCGTGAACCCTATGGTAAGTGTTCCCCAATTTGGAATATCCTTTGTATTAATGGTCGGCCTAAGCGTGCTGATTGGTTTATTGCCAGCAAATAGGGCAATAAAAGTTAGACCTATTGAGGCACTACGAGAAGAATAACTAAAGAGAATTAAATAACAATCAAATAAATCGAAATGAACAAGTTTGTAAAATATGGATTGATAGCAGTAGCCGTTGTGGGCATTTTAGCTGCAATCGTTTATTTTCTAAAACAAAACAGTACGCCAAAACAGATATACGAAACTGAAACCGTTGAGCGTAAAGACATTGTCAATAAGGTCATCGTTACCGGTAAGGTAATACCAGAAGATGAAATCAATATCAAACCTCAAATTACAGGTATTATCGATAAAATTTATCTTGAAGAGGGTGATGAAGTAAAGGCCGGAGAGTTAATTGCTGTAATCAAAGTAGTACCCAATGAGCAATCATTGTACCAAGCTAAGGGCCGTGTTAACAATGCCAAAGTGGCTTTGAGCAATGCTGAATTGGATTTCAACAGAAACAAAGACTTGTTTTCCAAAGGTGTGGTTGCCGCCCAAGACTTCCAGAATATTCAATTAACATTTGAGCAGGCGAAATTAGAACTGGAGAATGCACAAAATGACTATCGAATCATTCAACGTGGTTCGGCAGGGGGTTCTCTAAGTGCCAATACCGATATTCGAGCAACGGTCTCTGGAACTATCTTGGAAATTCCTGTGAAAGAGGGTGACCAAGTGATTCAAAGTAACAATTTTAACGACGGTACTACCATTGCTACCATTGCTGATATGACCAAAATGATTTTTGAAGGTGAGGTAGATGAAGCCGAAGTTGGAAAACTAAGTCTGGGCATGCCTTTGGAAATTAGTCTCGGAGCATTGGAAAAAGATAAATTCAATGCCGATTTGAAATTCATAGCACCCAAAGGTGTTGAAGAAGAAGGAGCTGTTCAATTTAAGATTGAGGGTGATATGGCCTTAAACGATAGTACTTATATCCGTGCGGGTTACAGTGCTAATGCCTCTATTGTTTTGGAAGAAAAGAAAGATGTATTGGCCATCAAAGAAGCATTGCTTCAATTTGATGAAGAAACCGATAAACCTTTTGTTGAGGTCGAAGTGGCCGAAAATGAATTTGAGAAAAAAGAATTGGAACTGGGTGTAAGTGATGGAATTGATGTAGAAGTTCTTTCCGGAATCGAAGAAGAGGCCAAAATAAAGGTTTGGAACAAACTAGAAAAGAAGAGTGACGAAGACGACTCTTAATTGACCATACCAATAACGAACCAGAAAATCAAAAAACGAATGAAATCAAAAATTATATTAGGACTACTTTTCTGTGCCGTTTTTTCAATGAACGCACAAGTAAAGAAATGGACACTAGAGGAATGTGTCATATTTGCGGTAGATAATAACTTAACAGTTGAGCAATTTGAATTGGACTTGGAGACCGCTCAAATTGATAAATCTGATGCTATTGGGAATTTGTTGCCTGATTTGAATGGAAATACTAGCGTTTCGGGTAATACAGGTCTTATTCTAGATCCGACTACAAACCAGTTGGTGACAGGAACGATTCTTTCTTCCAGTGCGAATATTACCTCATCAATAACCCTTTTCGATGGTTTAAGAAATATTAATAGACTGCATCGGGCCAAATTAAATGCCATCTCAAATCAATACCGCTTGGATGATTTAAAGGATGATATTAGATTAAGGGTTGCGCAGGCATATCTAAGTATTTTATCGAACAAAGAACAATTGAAAGTTTCACAAGCGCAATATGCGGTTACGGAACAAGACTTAAAAAGAACCAAGGAATTGGTGGAGTCGGGAGTGGTGCCTCGCGGAGATTTATTGGAAATTGAGGCAACTGCAGCAAGTCAAGAGCAACAGATAGTAAACAATGAAGCTTTAGTGACGATTTCCAAAATAAATTTGGCGCAGTTACTTCAAATTACAGATTATGACAATTTTGATGTAGTTGACCAATCCTTTGAAGTGCCGCCCTCAGATATTTTGAATAATTCACCAAAAGTTATTTTTGATAAAGCTCTTGGATTTAGAAATGATATCAAGTTGGCAGAGGCGAACATTGATATAGCAGAGAAAGATGTCGAAATAGCCAAAGGAGCGAATTATCCAACTATTGGAGCTTTCTTCAATTATAATACTAGATATTCGGATCAGAACAGAGATCCCATGACTGGAGAGTTTATTGGTTTTATTGATCAGTTATGGATAAATGATGGTATTTCATATGGAGCGCAGTTGAACGTACCAATTTTTAATGGTTGGAGTACGCGTAATAATGTGAAACGAGCAAAAATTGATTTAAGTCGCGCGGAATTGCAGATGGAGGCAACAAAACTCGAATTGGAGACTGCAGTGAACCAAGCGTATGTTGATGTAAAGACCTTTTCAAAAGCTTATGAAGCTGCAGAAAAAACTTTGGAGGCCAGAGAGGTAGCCTATCAATATGCAAAAGATCGTTTTGATGTAGGCCTTTTAAACGCTTTTGATTTTGGGCAATCTCAGGCTAGACTTGATGATGCTAGGGCTAACGTAATTCAAAACAAATACAATTATATCTTTCAGTTAAAAATATTGGAGTTCTACTTTGGACTTCCCATTCAACTCAACTAAACTTATAAGTTGACGACCCCTCCTGGTTTTGGAGGGGTTTTTTATTTCATTTTTTGATATCGGCTGGGCTATCTTTGTTTGATGGCTACAATTCTTTGTTTGGAGACCGCCACCAAAAACTGTTCTGTTTCCGTAGGTGTGGATGGAAGTCTAAAAGCTTTAGTAGAGGAATATTCTGAAAACTATTCCCATGCTGAACAATTGCATGTTTTTATTTCCCGTGCTCTAGAAGAAAGCTCAGTTTCGTTTGAAGATGTAGATGCGATTGCAGTCAGTAAAGGACCTGGATCGTATACCGGGCTTCGAATAGGAGTTTCAGCGGCTAAAGGACTCTGTTTTGCTTTGGAGGTGCCTTTAATTTCAATTGCGACATTAAAAAGTATGGCGACGCAGCTTCCAGCTGGCCCAAATGAATTGATCATTCCTGTTTTGGATGCGCGACGTATGGAGGTTTACGCTTCCGTTTTTGACGAAAATCTTAGAGAAGTTCGAGAAACCAAAGCGGAAATCATCAATGAAGATTCTTTTTCAGAATTTGCCAATGCCAAGACCATACACTTGGTCGGGAACGGTGCAGAAAAGTGCAGGGAAATATTAGGAGAAAGGAACTTTGAATTCCATCCACAAATGATCCCTTCAGCAAAAGAATTGGTGGGTCTGGCACACAAGAAATATGAACAAAAAGATTTCGAGGATGTAGCTTATTTTGAGCCTTATTATTTGAAAGATTTTATCCTTCAAGGAAAGAAGAAAAATTAATCTCCATCTTCAATTTTATGAATCACTCGCTGCGGGAATGGAATCTCGATACCGGCTTCGTCAAACTGAAGCTTTGATTGTTCGATTAAATCAAAACGAGCCGGCCAAAACACATCATTTGGTGCCCAAAATCGTAAGGTAAGATTGACCGAGCTGTCCCCTAAACTATCAACATATACTTCTGGCGCAGGGTCTTTTAGAATTCGGTCATCTTTGTCACAAATGGACAATAAGATATCTTTCGCCTTTTTTATGTCAGAACCATAGCCAATACCCACTTTATAATTTTCTCTTCTATTCGCTTCGGAACTATAATTCACAATATTGCCATTGGCAAGACTTCCATTGGGTATAATGGCGATTTGATTACCAAAGGTGTTGAGTTTCGTATTGAAAATTGAGATTTCCTTTACAGCACCGTCCAAACCTTGGGCCGAAATCCAATCACCTACCCGAAAAGGTTTGAATACGAGTATAAGAACCCCTCCCGCGAAATTTGCCAACGATCCTTGTAATGCCAAACCAATGGCAAGTCCTGCGGCGCCAATCATTGCAACTAATGAGGAGGTCTTTACACCCAATTGTGTCACTACCAATACCGCTAAAAGAACTTTTAGCGCTACCTTAATGAAGCTTTGTAAAAACGATTCCAAAGTGGGGTCGTAATCTTTTCTTTCGAAGAATCGTTGTACCAGTTTATTGATAAAACGTATGACCCAAAGTCCAACAATAAGCAGCAGAGCAGCCATGACTAAGTCAGGTATAATACTCCAGAACCAATCAATGGCATTTTCAATATGTTGTTCGTAATTCACTAATCTTTCTAACATGGGTTAAGTTTTAAGGTGAATTATTCAACTGTCATTTTTCAATGTATTTACAATTGGCCTACTGCCATTTCCGTTGATGTTACCGGTAGTTTGCAGGTGCCCTCAATACAGACATAAATCAAGGTTTGTCCTTCATTATAACGGCTCTTTAATAAGTCAATTGAACCTTCTTTTTCTGAGCCAACAATAATGCTGTTGGGTAAATAATGTGAAGAAAGTTCTTTCCCCAGGGCCTTGTGGTTTTCTCCAACCACAGCAATTTCATAAAAGTTCTTGTTTTGAAAGAGTACCAAGTGCAACCAATTGGCAAAGCTCTGGCCGTTTTGAGCAAAATTGCTTTGAACGTTTAAAGCCATTTGCTTGGCCAATTCCCCATATCCTTCATTGGAAAAGACCTTATGTAGTTTTAATAGATTGCTCGCCATTATCGAATTGGAAGAAGAAATCTCCTTATCATAAGATTCCATCGACCTTCTTATCAATCCCTGTTGGTCGTTCGTAGTGTAATAGAACATCTTGCT
>CAYNUM010000028.1:0-12089 GCA_964400025.1 uncultured Croceivirga sp. | reverse complement strand
GGTCTTTTTGACCGCCTTAAATTTTGTTAATCCGCTCATTAAAAGTCCCATGCCATAAAGCCATCTCTAAACACTTCAAAGACGTAAACCGCTTCAAACAAGAGAATGAAAATTAAATAGGAAACCAAGAAAATCGGAGTCCATACCACAGCTCGTCTCAATGAACTTTTTTCATCACGCATGTGCATGAAATCCCAAGTAATGTAATAGGCCTTTACCAAGGTCAAAACAATGAAAATCCAGTTTAGAAGCTTCATGCCCACAAAACTATTTTTCACCAAAAAGCCAGGTTTGTAAATACCCAATACTACTTCTATTGCCGTGACAATAGATAGAAAAATAAGTACCCCCCAAATTTTTTGGGTATTGGATTTAAACTTTAATGCGCCTCTGAATATTTCTAATTTATGCTCGTGTGCCATTATCTTAAGACGTTATTTTATTAAACCAAGTAAAAGAAGGTAAATACAAATACCCATACCAAATCTACAAAGTGCCAGTAAAGCCCTACCTTTTCGACCATTTCATAATGCCCTCTTTTTTCATAGGTTCCTAGAATCACATTGAAAAATATGAGGATGTTGAACATCACACCCGAGAAAACGTGAAAACCGTGGAAACCGGTAATAAAAAAGAAGAAATCGGCGAACAATCTACTACCGTATTCATTACGAATAAGATTGGCTCCTTCAACAACCCTTACACCATCATTTAGCCTATTCAATGACGCTTTTCTATTCAAAAGTCCTTTTTCTCCAGCACTCTCGAAGTTTACGAAAGTATTTTTCAATTCAGCAATTTCCTGATCTCCAAGATTCTCCAAACTTGGCAGTATTCTTTCAGTTCGAATCAATATGCCAGGATTGGCCTTAAATCCTTCAACCACCTCATTCAAGGAAAAAGAAGTTTGATAGCCTTCATCCATATACCAAACCCCTTCGCTATTGGTATGTTTGATTCTATCTTCCGGTAAAGTTTTAGCAAAATCAGCGATTGCAGCGCGTTCTCCTGTTTCAGCGTTTACGAACTGAAGCACACGACCTCCTTTTGTTTCCAAGGCACCAAAATCACCTTTAATAAAAGTGGCCCATTCCCAGGCCTGAGACCCAACGAAAATAGCGCCTCCAATAATCGTTAAAAACAGATAAATGATAACACTGTTTTGTTTCATTTTGTGGCCGGCGTCAACCGCAAGAACCATCGTAACTGAAGACATAATCAGGATGAAGGTCATAAAAGCCACATAAATCATGGGGTAGTTACCATGAAAGAACGGTACGTGGGTAAATACCTCATCGGCTATAGGCCAGGTCTCAATAAATTTAAATCTCGAAAAACCATAGGCCGCAAGAAATCCCGAAAAAGTCAAGGCATCAGAAACGATGAAGAACCACATCATCAATTTTCCATAGCTCGCTCCTAAAGGTTGATTTCCACCGTTCCAAACGTTTTCACCCGATTCGCTAGTCACCGTAGTATTCATGAAACTTTTCTGTTTTAATAAAATTTTAGCAAAAATAACCGTTTTACCTTTTTTTGGAAAGCGGTATTACAAGAAACTTTGGATTATTTCACAAAGAACATGAATAAAATGAGGTATACCCATAGCACATCCAAGAAATGCCAAAAAGTAGCGCCCAATTCAAGTCCTAACAGATTTGTTTCTGTATACCTGCCCTTCAACTGTTGATAGAGCACTACCAACAATGAAATAAGACCCGCAACAACATGCAGAATGTGTACAAAAGCAATCAAAAAGACATAAGACATTTTGATATTGCTCGTTGGGCCGGTAAAATAATAACCCGTTTCCAACATCTGCGAAAACCCATAAAACTGTAACGCTATAAAGGAAACACCCAAAACCAAGGTTGCCAAAAGCCACGTGGTGGCTTTTTTCTGATCGTTTTTCTTAACCGCATTTTTGGCCAAAATGTAGGTGAAGCTACTCAATACAATAATAACCGTGCTTATAAAAAAAGCCTGGGGCAATTCAATGGTATCTAACCAATCTTTACGTTTACTACTAACAATGTAGGCACTGGTCCATCCGGCGAAAGCCATAATAAGACTGACTATACCAAACCACAGCATCATTTTTTTTGCCCTGTTATTCTTTTCTTGAGGAGTACCTTGCGTTAAATCAACACCCATAATTCATTAAATAAATTTGTCAACCACAAAGACAATCTGCATCAAAGTGATATACGAAACACTAGCCAACATTAACCTTCTGGCCGATGGATTATCCCGTTTTTCATAGAGCCTAAAGGCAAAAAACAGCATGCACAGACCCATTACGAAAATTAGTATCGCTGCAGGAACAGAAAGTATCAACCGGCCCGTAAATCCAAAGACGGGCATAATGGATATCACAATCATCCAAATGGTATATAAAATAATCTGAAACACCGTAGCCGTATCTTTTTTGCCCGTAGGTAACATTTTGAATCCTCCCTTTTTGTAATCATCGTCCAGCATCCAACCCAGTGCCCAAAAATGAGGAAACTGCCAAAAGAATTGAATCATGAACAATGTACCTGGTTCAATACCAAATTCATTGGTAGCTGCTACCCAACCCAACATAAAGGGAATGGCTCCTGGAATCGCCCCAACGAACACAGCAAGAGGTGTTATTGTCTTGAGAGGAGTATATACACTTGTATATAAAAAGATGGAAATTGCCCCAAATAATGCTGTTTTTGGATTTAGCATGTACAGTGCAATAATGCCCAATATGGTCATCAAAACAGCAGTTGTCAAGGCAAACGAGACCGACATTCGGCCCGAAGGCAATGGTCGATTTCTAGTCCTCTTCATTAACCCATCTAAATCACGCTCGATAATTTGATTATAGGCATTGGAAGCCCCAACCATACAATAGCCACCAAATGCCAAAAGAACGATTGACAATACATCCAATTGATAAGCCCCTAGAAAATAACCAGCTACTGAAGAAAACACGACACTGACAGCAAGGCGTACTTTGGTTAGTTCCTTAAAGTCAGAAAAGACGATGTTCCAAGATTTATCCAATGTTCCAGTAGCAGAATCCATCCAATTTTCTGTTGGGCTGCAAAGATACGCCTGAAGGGGGTCTCCTGCAATACTGTTGACTTTGGAGCATAAAAAAACCCGGTTGACACCGGGTTTTTTTATGATATTATTAAGGTACTATTGCAACTTAAAATTAATAGGAATACTAAAAGGAACTTTTACTGCTCTACCCCTTTGCTTTCCTGGAGTCATTTTTGGTAATTTCTGAATGATACGCATCGCTTCGGCCTCCAAATTTTTATCCGGCCCTCGCATTCTTATATTACCGATGCTACCATCTTTTTGAATGGTGAACATCACAGCAACTCTACCTTGAATGCCCATTTCTTGGGCGATTTCAGGGTAACGGAAATTTTTACGAATATGCTTCTGCATCATTTCTTGAAAACATGCCTTTTTATTGCTTGACCCTTCGCATCCAGGAAAAACAGGTACGTCCTCAATTACCGCAAAAGGAACTGAAATATCTTCGAACTCTTCTTCAACCTCAACATCTTCAACTTCCATTACCTCTTCTTCCTGACTGGTTTCAGTAGATTCAATAACGGTCTCCTCTACCTCTTCCTCATCTTCAACAACCTCAATAACTTCAGGCGCTGCAGGAGGTGGTGGCGGTGGCGGAGTTTTAATCTGTTCTGTCATTGGCACTTCTTCATCCAAATCATCTTCTACATTCAGCGCAATGTCATAATCATTGGACTTATCATATTTCTTCCATTCCAATGCCCCATAAACACAAAGCATTACAAACGCAAGTCCTATCACAAAATAAAGACTGCTATTTCTTCCTACGTCCGCTTTTGGGTTCTTTTTAAGTTCCATATCCTTATTTTTAGTCTTCGCTAATTTAACCAAATATTTAAAACAACAACAATCTCAAGCTTCATTTTAACCCTTCAATGCGTGAACGATTCGTTTGAATGAGTAAACCGCCCACTAGAGCACCACTCGTATTTGCCAAAACATCCCATATTTCCGCAGAACGGTCTAAAGGCATTACCCATTGCAAAAACTCAATGGTCAATCCATAACTCAAGGAGAAAAACAACAAAAACACGAGCTTTTTCCTCCACTGCCAGACGTTTTTTTCAGTTTCGCCAATAAAAAGTACACCTAGAACTACTATCACTAAATGAAAGGTAAAGTGAACCGCTTTATCCAAATGAGGAAACCATATCGTTTCTTCTGTATCTACCGAAAATGAAAAAAGGCTGAGTGATGTTATCAACACCATCCAACCTAGGAACAATAGCGTAAATTTTCGTCTAACCACCAATCAAAGCCTTGTAGTCGTCACCACTAAGCAACTCCTCAACTTCATCTGGATTTGAAATTTTCACTTTGATAATCCACCCATCGCCATAAGGGTCGGCGTTGACTTTTTCTGGTTCATCTTCCAACGAATCATTAAAGGCAATAATCTCGCCACTTAGCGGTAAAAAAAGATCTGACACCGTTTTTACGGCCTCAACTGTTCCAAAAACCTCTTCCTTATCTAAAGTTTCATCTAAGGTTTCAACCTCTACGTATACAATATCACCCAATTCGCCCTGAGCAAAATCTGTGATGCCTATAGTTGCCGTATCGCCTTCCACCTTGACCCATTCGTGGTCTTTGGTGTACTTTAATTCTGATGGAATGTTCATTAGTTGTTATTTTGAATAGCAACAAAGTTAACGGAAATCAGAAACGGACAAAGGGATTTTTTTGGATTGTTGATTTGTCTTTGATGTTCGTTGCTAAGTGTAAGGTATTTGGGGCTTTTGAAATCTAAAATCTAGTTCCCGAAATTGTACCGAATGGTAAACCCGGCATTGATTGTGGTCTGTGGAAATGCCGTTGAAACTTTAAATTGCGAAAACGAATGATCGTAGAAGAAAATGGCATTCAAACTCTTGCTTAAGGCATAATCTGCATTTAACTTTATCGACCATAATTCTTGACCGGCTGTGATTTGATTATTTTCAATATCAAGGTTTCTTATAATAGTGATATTGTCTCTAAGTGAGAGATCTGCCCTGATATTCAAATCACCTTTCAAACGGGTTCTTTCACCACCAATGTTGGTTACAAACTTTACATCTTTGATTCTGTAACCAAGTCCTAAAGTATATTCGTTACCATTGATTTCGGTCAAAAGACTATTGTCAAAACTTAGAGACAGGGTTCTATCTGTACGAACTTCCGCCAAAACACTTAAAGAATTTTTCATCTCAAAATCCAATCGCATCAACGGATTAAATTCGTCGGTCAGTACTACATTATTGATTATATCAGTTGGCAGCACATTACCCGTCTCTGCATTTACCGCGGGCAATCCATCATTGATCAACTGCTCTCTTTCCAGGTTGGTTTGAAATGAATTGATGCTATATGCCGAACGATAACCATGTTGCACAGAAAAACGTTTGAACTTCTTCTTGAACCAGCGGTTCTTCATCAAACCTGTATACTTAATGTTCCAGTTAGGGATTGGAATCTCGCGAAAAGCATCTAAATTCACTCGGTTGGCATCTTGCCCCGTGTAGGCAGCGAAGAAGGCGGGAAGCAATACATCCTGACTGGTCTTTCCATAACCAACTGGGAAACCTTCGGCGTCTCTATCTTGAACATTAATTCCCCTATCAGAAACAATTCTGTTCGCAATGGTCAATCGATTGGCCTTAAATTCCTCAAAGGTCTGGGAGTCGAATTCATCACTTTTGCTGAATACCGTTCCCAACATCATTGTAGAAATTGAAAAATTACCGATGTTGTTCACTAGGCCAGTCTGCCCTTGCGCCCAAAGATCTGGCACATAGTTTTCTTGGAGATTATTGGAAATCTGGCGGTCTGCCAGTATATCAATGGTCAAATCTTGGGTAGGTTGCGCTGTCGCCGTAATATTTAAATTCTTGGAACTGTTTTGAATATACTGCGAATTGAATTCATCAAAACCGGTCAACCATCCTCTTCTCGCAGCTTCAAAACGCACATTACGCTGACTACCAAAAACGAAGCCCAATGTAGGTCTGCTGGTTCCAATAAACCCGATGGATTGGGTATACCCTGGTAAAACCTTACCATTGTTTTCGCTATAGTTCACATTGACCCGTTTCACCATGGTCAGGATATCAACTAAGGTATTCCATGTTTTACCGGTCTTACCCTTTGGTTTTTTGTCTTTGCCCTCTTCTTGACCATCAGCACCTCGGTTTCCACGCGGTGGTGCAATCCCAGCAGTTGTTTTACCTGTTCTTTTCTTTAAGCCAATAAAGTCATAGAAGCCTTGCATGGTCAGATTCGCCGTGAGGTTATGGGTGTTGGCATTTTGAACGGTATTAATACTTTCTCCCGCCACTTCAATCAAAGCGTCACCACCCCGTTGCCAGTCGAAATTACTGGTGTAAGTATACTGCGCATTGATAAAGCTCAAGAAGGGAAACTTGGCAAAAGGCAACTCATAATTGAGCTGCATCTGTTGCGAATGTCGGTTGGGTTCACCGACATCAAAGAACCCATCCCAAAGATCTAGGGTATTGTTTATCACCGGCCTTCCTTCTAAATCAACATCTGAGGTGAAATAATTTCGAACGATATTGTTATTGGAAGCGGTTAGGTTCAATCGCAACGATTTTGTCAAACTATAATTGAGCGCATATTGCCAGTTAAAAAGATAATTGCGCTGTTGTAAGGTTGGTAGTTCTAAAAAGTCCCCATCACCGAAAACCCCTCTAAAACGTTGTTGGTTGAACGATCGGTTGTAATTCGCATTGACCGAAATACTGGTGGGCAACACATTAAAATTCAATTCCTTCAACCATTGCCAATACCTACCCGTTAATAGGGAATCTGACTTCGCAAAGGGTGCTACAGGAGCTGGTTTAAAGTTATGATTGTAAACAAAACCAGTATTCACATTCTCATCTTGCAAGTCTTCAATTTCGAAATCCCTATGATTTGTTTTGTTGTAGGAATAATTGAATGTGAAGTTCTCAATGTCGTAGAAATTGGCATCGGCCTCTTCACCCCTATTCTTTCGAACACCAATAAGGTTGACACTTCTTCGTTTTGTGTAATCTTCGGCTTGCTCACGAACAGCCTCTTTTCCTGCCTCCGTGGCCTCGGCATCGATGAGGTCATCTAATTTCAAGTCATCGAAAACAGGATCGAATTCTGGTGTAATCAAGGTTTCGGAAACCCCAAAATTGAAGGGTATTTGCAAGCCCCATTTTTTAGGGAATAACTGCCCTACATTAACATTGGTCACTACGTCATAAGTGATGGCGTCTTCACGCTTTCTTTCGTTGGGTAGTTGGTCAATACTACCGAAGCCTGATGTACTTGTGCTTGCTGTCGCGCTAACATTGGCAAAGTCGGCCATATTCGCATCCAAAGCTGCGATGGCGGCCCAACCGCCATTGTTGTCCAAACCGGCCAAGCGAAGTTCATTGAACCAGACCTCACCTCTTGCAGGTGTATTATCGACATTTTTTACACCGACCATCATAGCTCGGATACTTCCGAAAGATGGGTTTCCTCTTATACCTATTCGGTTTACCCCTAAAGTTCTTGGAGCAAACTCATCGACTTCGACCACTTCTCCATTTTGAACTTCATAAAACCGGAGTTCATTTAAGGGTATACCATCATCACGTTGAGCGATTCGCAAGGATTTTACTTTATTCAAATCCGACAAATCAATATCAATTTCGTTCACTTCAGGCCAAATAACATCGGCCGATGAGGAACCAAACGGCGTGAATTGCAATGACCGTTCAATCTGATAGAAGTTTTCTGAAAAATCAGTTCCCACACGTAGGAAACCTACCAAAGGCGTATCATCGTCTGAATAATCGGTATTGAATATTTTTTCAGCATGCATGAACATTTTAATGCTCTCATACTGCCGCACATCAATATTTACATTTTTAAACACCCCTCGACTGTCTTGAGATTCTAAATTCTCAACTACAAATGAGAGCGATTGTTCATTTTGACGAATAATAGTATTGTTATTGTTTAACTGTTCTCGAATAACCCCTGGAGGCAACACGTATGGAATCGGGGTTCTACCACTGTTTTCTTCAATGTTTACCGTGTTCACATCGGTAATGGTGCCATCATCACCTGGGATGTCATCTACACCTGGCTGCAGCGTATTCGTGTAACTACGCCAATCGCCTCTCACCAAATCTAAAGTGGCGAACCGTAAAACCACATCATTGGTGAAACCCGTTAGATACATTCGCATAAAACTAACTGAACGGAAATCGGTAATTCCGCCAACAGCTTCTGTGAAATCGCTTAAAGGAATTTTATACTGAATCCAACGCCGATTTAGTTGTCCTCCATTTGGTAAGGTTGGAGTTAATCCTTCGCGAATATCAGTGACGTATTGATCGTCAATTGTCGTATTGGGTCGAATTGGTATTCGGTATTCGTAGTAACTGTTCACCGTATTCATGGTCAAATCACGATCAACATCTTCAACATCGGGAAGGGTCGTAGAACCCCTATCAGTATTTGTCACCGAAACTGGTGAGTTACCTTGAGGGTTATTGAAATCTAAATACCGCTCCAAAATACCGCCTTCGCGGTTCAAATAATAGATATAGTTGTCCAATGCAGGGTCATTGGTAGGCCCATTGTAAATGGCAGCTTCTTGTGTATCATCAAAACCATCATATCCAATATCCTGTTGGGTCCTGTTTCCTTCATCCGCATCAAAAGCGTAAACTAAAGCCTGTGTAGAGGGTACTTGTCCCCAAATGGTTTCTCTAGGAACTTCGTTATTTGTACTCGCGGGCAATCCATTTTCATATTGCTTACGCCCATCTTTCAGAATATCCTCTGAAATGTTCCCGAGGTTTAAAACCAATTCGCCTGTATTTGCACCGGTTGTCTCCCCATCGATATAGGGATCCAATACCCAAAACTGAACAAATTCAACATTTGATTGTTCGAAATTGGTACTACTTAGCGAACGCATGATTCCAGCCCAATTATTCTCAGGTGTATTTGCAAAAGTGTCATTCGGACCTGCGTTATAAGGTCCTTTTTGGCCTGGGTAATAGGCCAAATCCAAGGTACCTTGTACCGTAGTTTGTCCTTGGGCGATATCAACCGTTGGAAAAACTTCATCAATAAACACACGTCTTGTGGAGTTCAATGAAATATCTTGGTCCGTGACCCCATCAGGTCGTTGATTGGTGTAAAAAATAGGATCAATGGTATACCAAGCCATTTTGGCTCGTTCATACCCTACTTGGATACTATTGGGGTCAGGGGTCCTGTCTAAAATCTCCACAGGTGGGCTAGCCAAAGACCAACCCAAAGAAGAGCGTATATCAATTAAAGCCTGAGCCCCTTCAAAGTCATCAAGATAGGTGGTCGTTTCACCTTGAAAATCAGCATTCTTTGGTGAATTCGGGCTTAAAAAGGCGAATTCTCCCCTAAATGATAAGTTTGAAGGTGCATCGGTATCAATATTCGGTAATTTATTTGCCAAGCGCGTCAAAAACGGAATCTCAGTACTGAAATTACCATTCAATCCGAAAATGGTGTTGTTCACAGGTTCGATACCAAAGTTTGCTTTTTGGGTCAACGGACGTTCGTTCAAATTCAAAAGCGTTGCGCCTAAAACAAAGTTTTCATTGAATTGGTGCTCAACATTAACCCCAGTAAACCTTCTGGTCTGTTGACCAAATACTGCATTATTCTCAACTGATATATTGATTGGCGTATTGGAAGCTTCCAAACTCGGATCCAATAGTTGAACTGTTCCTGCTTGATAATTCACGGTATAATCAATACCCTCTTGAAGTTGTCTTCCGCCAGCCGTGACCCTTACCGAACCTCTAGGCACGTTAAAAGCTCCAATTGGTATACCATTATTGCCTTGCGACTTGTAGCGTCCTTTTATTTGAAAACGGTTCTTTTCGGCATCCTGTAAAGAAGCTGCTTTCGTTTTTGCATACATATTGCGAAATACATAGCGCTGCTGGTTTACATTATAGCCTTGGTCATTTTCAACATCGTATGTCCCTCCTCCCAATAAATCAAATAAGAACTCCCCAAAAGGCTCGACCTTGGTGAAAATGATTCGACCCGTTTGGGTATCAATGGTTATTCCGGGTAAATAATCAAAGAATCCATCTCCACCCGATTGTACATCATTATAAATATTTAAGCGGTCGAGATTGAAAACATTGATAAGGATTCTGTCTTCAAGATTAGTAGGCCAACCGTCATTCACATCAACCGGAGTAATATAGTTTCTTGGTGTAGGATCAGTGTACAGAATGTTCATTCGAAAATCTTCCTGACTCAATTGAAAAGCCCCCGTCGCATAAATATTCTTCATCATCAAATCCCAAATAGGATCACTGACGTTCGTGATATTACTTTTCAGCAATTTCAGAATCAACGTATTGTTCTCGATAATCGGTGGTGCTGTTCCTATGGTAGTGGTAGTCGTTGCATCGATTCCTCCATTGGCAAACTCGCCCACTTGAAACACCTCACCATTAAAGGTATATTGAAAAGCAACCCCGAGTACCTCATCATTACTCAATCGCTGGTTTAATGATATATAACCCAATTGTGAATTGAATTGATAGTCACGACCAACTTCTAACTTCCTAGCATTTTCAAGAATGGCGTAATCAAACCCCTGATTAGGATTGTATCCACCTGTTGCGCCGATATTAAAACCCTGTTCTACCGTCGCAATATCACGAATCTGCTCTGTCAAAGCCCCATCTGCAGCACCTACCAAGGCTGGGTCAAAATCATTGTTGGAGTTTTGAGGAAGGATACCATTACCGAACTCGTTAAAAAATGATGCCGGTGGAGTGCCCTGAATGCCAATCCTTGTTTTAGGATTTCCGTTAGGCCCGATTTCTCCTTCACCCAAATCCTGAATAGCTACGACATTTCTAACATTTAGGGTCTGCTGGTTTCTATTGGTCACCCAGACTTCCAGTCGAGTAATTTGGACCTGACTATTGATAAACGGGTAATTTTCTAGGGCACTGTTATAATTATCCCTAAAATATTGAGCTAAAAAAAAGTGCTTGTCCTCATCATAATCTAGAGCAGTAAGGGCAAACTCGTTGAGTGTTCCTCCGCCTTGGGCAACGACTGTATTATTCTGTGAACGCTGCTCAGAGAACACTGCAGTGACTGTAGTTTTACCGAATTGCAGTTGTGTCTTTACACCAAAAAGACTCTGTGCCCCTGTAATCAAAGAACTGTTTAAGGGCATATTGACGTTACCTATCTCAATCTTGCGCAAAATATCATCCTCGGTTGGAGTATAGTCCAACTTCACAAGGTTCTGAAAATCGAAGGTAGCTTCAGTATCGTAGTTTACGGTAGCCTCCAAGCGCTCACCTACTTTGGCCAACATACTCAAACTAATACGCTGATCAAAATCAAAGGATAGATTGGTTCTATTACGTGGCGACAATGCTGGATTATCGTTCTTCTGCCAAATAACTCCCAAATCCATAGCAACAGATCCCTGAGGTATCACTTCAATGGTATTCCCGCCAAATATCGATTCGAAGAAACCGCTGTTGACATAAAAGTTGGGTAAAAGGTTTTTACGGGCTTCTTCGCTTCCTTCCTTTTTTCCTGAAAAGGCATCTATTTTTTCCTTGAAGTAGGCTTTCATAGATTCTTTCTGAATCAGGTCGTAATATTGGTCAGGAGTAAGAAAAAGGGGATAGTTTACATTGAAGTCGCCAACACTTTCGGTATACACATACCTATCAATTTTGGCATTGTATTCATACTTCGTGACAACACTATTTGGGTTTTCAAGTAAGATTTTACCGAGGGCAGCGCCGGTCTTGGTGGAATCTTGTGTCTGCTCATTAGTCTCTTGTCCGCTTAGCTCAGCGCAAAGACCCAATAACAGCACATAAAAGAATATATGCCTAAACCTAAATGGTTTAAGCTTTAATAAAGCCCCTCTTTTCAAACTAGTTATAAATTTTTCAGCGCCTGTTTAATAATGTTTTCGACGCTAAGCGAAGAATCTTGGG
>CAYNUM010000027.1:0-12125 GCA_964400025.1 uncultured Croceivirga sp. | reverse complement strand
TAGTTTTAATACCATTCGTTGGTCAAAAGTCAGGGCCGTCATGGCCTTATTTATTTTTCGAATTTTGGCCTCCTTGGTATCCTCAACTTCTTGACTAAACGTTAAGGCAGCACCCAATTCGTTTTCATAGAGCGTTCTACTTTTTTTCTGGTTCGTTAGGGTATCCAAAGCTTTTCGAGTGGTAATGGTCATGGCCCAACTGCCAAAACTATTGGTATCTCGAAGGCGATGTATTTTCTTGAGCACGGCGCCCCAAGTGTCTTGGGTAATATCCTTGGCGAGGGCCCAGTCTTTTACATAGCCGTAGGCATGTGCGCATAGTTTATTGTTCCATCGTCGTACTAGAAGGTCCATAGCTTTTTTGTTTCCCGACCGGTAGGAAATGACCAACAACGAATCCACTATTTTCTTCGGTTTCCCCATGGTTGTCATAGTATAGACCGTATTCTTTGGAAAAGGTTCCCGCAACTGTCCAACTTCTTCTCAATTTACAGTCTGTAAACCACTATTTTTGCCGAATGCGAAAAAAAAGGCTACCATTTTTCGAACAGGTCGAGGTTATCGATGCCGGTGCCAAGGGCAAGTCAGTCGCTAAAGCCCCTGACGGTCGGGTTATTTTTTTGACCAATGCCGTGCCTGGCGATGTAGTTGATGTACAGACCTATAAAAAACGGAAGGCGTATTTCGAAGGTACGGCAACCAAATTCCATACCTATTCCTCAAAAAGAGCCGAACCCGTGTGTGAACATTTTGGCACCTGTGGGGGTTGTAAATGGCAGCATATGGGGTATGAGCACCAACTGCAATTCAAACAACGTGAGGTAGAGAACAACCTAAGGCGTATCGGCGGTTTGGAATTGCCTGAAATATTGCCCATCGTTGGTTCGGAGAAAACCTATTTCTATCGGAACAAAATGGAGTTTTCATTTTCGGCTTCACGATGGTTATCGGTTGATGAAATTCAATCAGACACCGAAATCACGAACCGCAATGCGTTGGGCTTTCACATTCCTGGGATGTGGGACAAAATACTGGACATCAAAAAATGTCATTTGCAAGCAGACCCTTCGAATGCCATTCGATTGGAAATCAAGGCATTTTCAGAAGCAAATGGCTTATCGTTTTACCATCCCAAAGAAAGAAAAGGCCTTTTGCGCACGGTGATGATCCGTACCACTTCTACGGGAGAAACCATGGTGGTCGTCCAATTTTTTGAAGATGATGCGGAAAAAAGACAGCTTTTACTTGGCCATTTGTCTACTACATTCCCTGAAATCACTTCGCTTCAATATGTCATCAATGCCAAACAGAACGATACCATCTACGACCAAACGGTAATTTGTCATTATGGGCAAGACCATATTACTGAAGAGATGGAAGGGCTGCGCTTCAAGATAAACGCCAAATCATTTTATCAAACCAATTCAGAACAGGCCTATGTTCTTTACGGCATCGCAAGGGACTTTGCCCAACTCACCGGTGATGAACTCGTTTATGACCTCTACACCGGCACAGGTACAATCGCACAATTTATCGCTAAAAAAGCCAAAAAAGTAATCGGAATAGAAGCAGTACCCGAAGCTATCGCTGATGCCAAGGCCAACGCGCAAAATAATGGCATCACCAATGTTGACTTCTATGTTGGCGATATGAAAACCGTTTTTGACGACGAGTTTATAGCTCTCCACGGCCGGCCAGAAGTGGTCATCACGGATCCCCCACGAGACGGGATGCACAAAAAAGTTGTTGAACAATTGTTAAACATTGCTCCGAAACGTATCGTTTATGTAAGTTGCAATAGTGCTACGCAAGCGCGGGATTTGGCCTTAATGGATGCCGATTACAAAGTGGCCAAGGTGCAACCTGTGGATATGTTTCCTCAGACCCATCACGTAGAAAATGTAGTACTTTTACAACGACGCTAGTTGAAGAAAACCATGAAACGATTGTGCCCAATCTTACTGCTCTTAACGGTCATCGTGCATTTTTCGTCTTGTGAAAAAGATGATATTTGTGTGGAGGGTGATACCCCACTTTTGGTCATCGGTTTTTTCAACGTAGAAGACCCGACCGCTTCAAAAGACGTATTACGATTACGTATTGTAGAGACCGAATTAAATTCTACCCTTGGTACTTTCACCGATCGCGGTAACCTTGACAGTATTGGTTTACCGCTACGTATTGCAAATACCTCGACCACTTTTGCTATGATCAAAGACTCGCAAGACGACGATGATGGTAATGAAGCAGGTAGAATAGATACCCTAACCTTTAATTATACGGTGAACGAAAGATTTGTCTCAAAGGCCTGTGGATTTGTTGCCAATTTCAATGAATTGGATACGACACGACAAGTATTCTCATCAGATTGGATAAAACGAATTGAAATAATAGACACCATCATCAGTGATTCAAATGAAATTCATGTACAGATATTTCATTAGCGTATTATTTGTGCTTGTCTTCAGCCCAATATGGGGTCAAGGCGAGGAAAAAGAAAAGGATACCATTGGGCGAAAATATGCCTATGGGCTTCGTGTGGGTGTCGATTTAAGCCGCCCTGTATTGGGTTTTTTAGGTGATAACTACAGCGGACTCGAGCTTGTAGGCGACTTTAGAATGACCGAACGCTGGTGGTTGGCCGCCGAATTAGGGAATGAAGAACGAACCAGAGAAGAACTGTTGGGTGATGTACCGCTTTACACCTACACTTCTTCTGGTAGTTATTTGAAGCTGGGTGGTGACTACAACACCTATACGAACTGGTACGGCATGCGCAACCAAATTCACATCGGTGGGCGTGTCGCCTATAGCACTTTTAGTCAAACTTTAGAGAACTTTCGTTTTTTTGACAGTAACCGTTTTTTTAGTGAGGAAGAATTCATTTTGGGCAGCAATGAGCCTCAAGAATTCAGTGGTCGCAATGCCACTTGGGTAGAGTTTGTCATGGGCATGAAAGCAGAAGTGGTCAAAAACATTTACGTGGGTATATCGGCCCGTTTGGGGCATTTAATCACCTTTACTAACGATGGTTTTCGAGATCTTTGGATACCCGGCTTTAATAAGGTCACCGAGAATGCGAAATGGGGCGTAGGCTATAACTACAGCATATCGTATTTTTTACCACTCTACAAAAAGGGAAAAAAGCAGAAGGAGGAAGAAGAACTAGAGTGAGTCCAAGGGGTTTTTGGGCTTGGTTAAAAAGAACGTAAATAAAGACACCTTTGCGTATTGCAGGCAATTATAATGAAACCCAATACTATTCGAATAATATTCGTAGTTCTCTTTGCATTCATTTCTGTCGGAAGCTTAATTGGATTTCTATACTTAGGCTTTATGACAGCTTTTGGAGTGGGATGGGGTGGAGGAAAGATAAGTTATGGTGAGCTCTTTTGGATATGGAAGGGAATAGTAGTCTTATTTGTTCTTTCAACTTTCTCTTTTATCGGAATGGCAAAGCCAAAAAAGTATGGCCTTATAATCGCATATGCGATACCCTTCGGTTTTGGGGCTTATGTACTACTTTCCTTTATTAGGTTTACGATTTATGATTTTGGAAATGATGAGGGCTTAGATTTTAGCTATTTAATTAGACTTCTAGTTCAAATTATAATAATAGTTGGAACTTTATCACTGTTCACCTTAGGTTTGAACAAAATCAAAAATCAATACTTCAAGTTTGTTCCTAAAGATTACGGAATTTCAGTTGGATTATCTATTATACTCTTCTTATCAATGTATTTCATGCTTGATTATTAAAACTGTATAACAAGAGGTAAAATTTATTGCTGCAATTCGTTAACTTCAAACTATAAAACCATCAACGGTTGGAAATCTACCCTTCGACGAGCTCAGGGAAAGTCGATTTCCAACGCTGCCACAAATCATAGCCTAGACCGTTAGGCACAATTAAATCTAAATTCTGAATGGGTTTTACCCTTCCAAAAAATTATAGCTCCTTGTCCATTGAAGAAAGGGAAGAGTGGACTGAAATAAAAAGGGTTTTTGACATGCTTGGAAAGGTTTATCACATAACCAAAGGAAAGAGACCTATCCTCAAGGACTTTTTAATGATAAACGAAAAAGAAAAGCCAGCCCACGTTGACACTTACAATTTCAAAAAGGACTCTGAGGAATTCAAAACTTGTATTATTCAATATCGAATAAGATATAATGAGGCTATTGTTAGAGGTGGTTCAATTCGAACAGCCACTCACAAATACCTCTTCGGATTTAAAAAAACTAAAAAGGAATTTGGAAAAGCCTACCTAAGACCTGAAACTATTGGCGATAAAATCAGCGAGTTTTTTCAACCAATCGAATTGGACATAACTGGATTTGAAAAATTTAATCGGAGATACTATTTGTTTGCAAACAATAAAAAAAAGTTCTTGAATGCGATTAATCCCGAATTTCTGGAATATGTTTCGGAACTGAAAAATCTAGTAATGGAGTTTAGCGGTCAGAATTGCCTATTTCGGTTCAATAAGGCATTTGATTTTCAACAAACCCAAGACCTATGCAAAGTAGGCATTAAAATGTCGAAATTACATAAATAATAACTGTACCTAACAATAGCTATAATTCAGCTTTACCTATGAACCCAAAACAAAATTCCTAACTTTAAAAAACACTCGATTTCCCACTGGAAAAATCTTGTCGGATTTCCGAAGCCGAAATCATAGCCGAGACCGTTGAGCGAGCCGGAAAGTCAATATGAAATTGAAAACCCTAATTGTATTTTGTCTTTTTTTAACGGCATTTTCTTTTGTTGACATAGCGCCCAACCCAATATCTGCGAATGGAATTTATACGATAGAAGATTGCAAAATTCGTATGGAATCAGAAATTATTGAAGTCGATTTGTTTCCTGAAAAATCGATAGTGAGTTGCACATTTGAAATGATAAATTACGGTGATGCGACTTCATTGGAAGTAGGTTTTCCTGTAATGGATTTTGATTATTGGAATTTTGGTGGCTATACACAAATGGACAAAGCGAATTTTGAAATACAAGTCGATAATAAAACGCTTTCAAAAAAGGATATAAAAGTTCCTAAACAACTAGATAGTCTTTACCAAGAATTTATGACCATAATTAATTTGGAAAAAGAACACAAAACAAAAATTGACAGTACTTATAGGTCCCATAATGTAGAATATAGAAAAGACGGCTCTTTAATTTTTCCAAAAGACTTGAAAAAAAAGAAAATGCAAGAGGCCATTGATTCAATTCACAATTTCTATTGGGAGAGAACCAGTTTATCAAGTGATTTAATTTCAGAATTTCAAGACTTAACAGAAAACGGAAAATTCCCTTGGTATGTTTGGGATGTAAGTTTTAAAGAAAATGAAACCAGAACAATTAAGGTAAATTATGTATTGCCCTCTGGATTAGCTGGAAAAAATGCCTTCCGATATTTTAAATATATTTTAAAGACAGGCTCTGGTTGGTACAAAGACATTGGAAAAGCAGATATAATTTTAAAACTTAATGACATCGATTTTGAGTCAATTGATGAATTAAAACCAAATAATTACTTGCTGGATAAGGAAAGTAATAGAATTTTATGGCGTTTTGAAAATCTTGAACCGACTGAAAAAGATGACATCTATCTTCAATATACTATTCCCATAGAAAAAAGAAAATATCATAGATGGAAGAAAAAAATGGACAGAAAGTATAAAAATTAATCAAAAATACGCTCTACAACAAGGGCTGTAATTCACTGCTTTCGTCTTAACGCCTGATAATTTTGATTACATTTAATCGCAACCGAGCAAGTTTCGGCAATACATTCAGTAGTGCCTTCCTCTCGCTTCGCTCGTCGGAGGCAAAAACGTTCTGAGCAGAGCGAAGAGTGGAAAAAATCATAGCTGAAAGTACTACAGGCAATTTCCTAAATTAAAGAATACTTAAAAATGGGTATTGCGGGTGCTTATTGGTTGCCTTATTTTACCGGGATAATAACAATTTAAAATACTGACTAAAAAATATTAAATAGCCATGAAGCCTGTCAATTTAATTACAACTTTCTTCTTGATAATTCTCATATTCTCATGCAAAACTCCAAATGAGAAATCGGTGAAAATTACTTTTCCAAAGTATTTAATAACAAATGAATTCGTTTCATCTGAGAACTTTCAATTTCTAGAGATCAACAAACTGATTGAAGATAGAATTGAACAAGGTATATATGATGGATATAACGTCGAGCTTTGCGTTGATAACCCTGAAAGATGTGATTCCACAGATTTCGGTGCGCATCCTGACTTGAAAGGACTTAAAATTAGGATTTATAGTGAGAAGTGGGACGAATACAACCAGACACTTAAGGATGAAATTCTAAACGAAATTCTCTTTTACACCTGGGGGCATCAGCAAAATAAGTTTAACCCTTTAGTATTTCAAGATTCTAATCAGCAATCTCCTTTCGATTTCTTAAATAATCTTTCTGCAAAGATGTTCATGAATTTTTCCCCAACTGATTATCTTAAAGGTGGCAAGGGCGGTAATGCTTATGGGCCAAACTGTTGGTATAATTCAATCTCATCAATTGTAGATCAAAGTCGACCTTATGCAATAAGTAAGGAGTTACAATCTTCCAGTTGGAGCAATCCCAGATTTATGGGTCCCTCTGAGTTTAGGTGTTTCATGAAAAAATTTGAACAGGTTAGTGATCCAATATTTGGCGATATTGTTCGGTATTATACAGATTCAATCCATTATGATGAATCGAGATTGATATATAACGGTGAAGTTCATGCAGCCAACTATGTCGGAACTGACACAATCAATAAAATCGAGGAGGTTATACTTACCAAAAATGGTAGAAGTGATTTAGGCTTTTTAATATTTCAAGATTCAAAAGAGGCAGATTCATATTATCTAAGTGACAAGAATAATGACCCCAGAATAAAGGGGTTTTTCAGAGTAAGGCCAAAATCCACCTTTTATGACCCCGCAATATGCGGAAAATGTTCTGATTGCTATGAAGCCTACAAAGTTGACTCTATTAACTACTTCAATAGATGGAAATGCCTAGATAGCAAGCTAAAAACTTGTAATGATTCCACCTCCTGCTACGAATGTTTTCCTGGTAAATCTAATTGGCAATTATTTAGTAATTAAGATGCCTGTAACATATACTAAAATCAATATGCGAAATCAGGTCTTTGATTTGATATTGCATATTGGGATTATCAGAACATGTAGTAGGTCACAATTCGTTTTGGCAAAACGTTAGCGATAACGAATGAATATCACTGAACATATGGCACATAGCGCAAAAGAAAAGACATCCAAATCGAAAGAGGCATTCAATTATGAAGGTTTCAAAATATGCCGCACCCATTATATACCATTTTTACTACTCTTTTTAATTTCTGCTTTGGTGGAATTAAGAGGACAGACCATAGACAAGAAAACCACAAGTCAGATTACCAAAGAGATGGTATCAAAAATACAAACAGATGTAGACCCCTATTTTATATATGACTATGAACAGTCTAAGTTCATTCCTCCGGATGGTAAAACATTGTTGATTATGGGACAGACACTTGAAAGCATTACCGAATACATGGATCATTTTCAAGATAACCCGGTTCCCGGCGGTTGGTCAGCTTATTGGGGAATTCCCGAATTTGCCGGTGTTACGGAGGCTCATAAAAATGACACTGGCTCTTCTCAAAACCATCAGATGCTTATCGATAAATTTCCCAATACCGGTGTTCAAAGTGCCATGTGGATGGTGGGGAAATGGAATGTTGCGAAATTTGCGGGCAACGGTGAGTACGACCGTGTTATTAAGAAATATAGCACTTGGGCCAAATCGGTAAATCGACCGATTTATTTGAGGATTGGTTACGAGTTTGATGGTCCCCACAACGAACTTGAACCCGATGAATTCATTAAAGCATATAGACATATTGTCAATCTTATGCGCAAAAAAGGAGTTGATAATATCGCGTTTGTTTGGCATTCATATGCATCTAAAACTTTTAAGAACTATCCATTGTCTGCTTGGTATCCGGGTGATGACTATGTAGACTGGGTAGCTATTTCTGTATTTGGACATGCCTACAATGGCGAAAACTTTGGCCCTTATTGTGAAGATGTGCTGAAATTTGCCAAGCAACATAAGAAACCTGTAATGATTGCTGAATCAAACCCTATAAATGGTATCGATAGCGTAAGTGCTTCAGTATGGGATGAATGGTTTGTAAATTACTTTTCATTCATATACAGAAATAATATTAAAGCCATGAGCTTTATAAACGAGGATTGGACTCAGGCAAACATTCCAGGAATTTCAGAATGGAAAGACAGTCGTCTCTACACTAACGAACAAGTTTCCCGGGCCTGGTTCGAAGAGACCAATAAAGATCGTTATCTAAAGCAATCAACAGAACTTTTTAATCAGCTGGGTTATACGCAGAACTAGACAAATTATTCTTGTAGAGAAGTATCTAAAAATAATAAGTATCGCTTACAATGGGCATAACTCATGTCTAAAGCGTGGTCATTTTTTCCTAATTTAAATGGATAAAAAACATCAGGTTGGGTACAGGGAAATAGCAAAGACCTTTATAAGTAAGCTAAACAATGAAAATTGAAAAAGCACATAGCATAGACGCTGGAAGAATAACCGACTTAACAATCCGTTCTAAAAATCACTGGAATTATGGGGAAAGACAAATAGAAGAATGGAGAGATGAATTGACGATTACTTCAAAATACATTGACGAAAATCAAGTGTATAAATTGACAACAAATGATGAACTTATTGGATTTTATGCTTTTCAACCCAAAAACGATAAAATTTTAAAACTGAGTTTCTTATTTATTGAACCAAAATATATTGGAAAAGGACACGGGAAAGTACTAATAACAGACTTTTTAAAACGGATTAGAGAAACTAATTATGAAAAAGTTACTCTCGATGCCGATCCAAATGCGGAAAAGTTTTATGAAAGAGTTGGATTTAGAGTAGTAGGAAAATTAAAAAGTTCAATAAAGGACAGATTTTTACCCATAATGGAAATGGAGATACAGCCCAAGCACAAAAATACATAACTGCAAAAGACGGTTATACGCGGTGGTTAGGTGCAATTTAGACCAATCAAATCTTTGAAAGAAAAAATAGTACAATACCAACTTTTTGAAACCGCAAACAAGCTGAATGACATTATTTCATTGGAAATAAAGAAAAATGTGTTCAAAAAAAGACATAATTTGTCGGGCGAGATTTCAAATAACGGTGGAATTGAAATTTATAATTCCGTCTCGTTGATTATGTTCAAACCGAATTTAGGACCTTTGGTAAGTCTTAATATAAAATGTGTGAATACTGATTCAGAAAGGACTGAAAGTAACCTAAAATTGGAACGCGTGAATGGACCAAC
Source organism: uncultured Croceivirga sp. (assembly GCA_964400025.1). GTDB lineage: Bacteria > Bacteroidota > Bacteroidia > Flavobacteriales > Flavobacteriaceae > Croceivirga. The sequence continues at coordinate 2,720 of CAYNUM010000027.1, read as the reverse complement.
CTTTCTTCTGCAATATTGGTTTTCACTAATCTTTGTAGTTATAACATTTGGAATTGGGATTTATCAGATGTTTACAAGTGGATTTGAAAAGTTAGAAGTCCTTTTTTTACCGTTACTTGGAATTGGCTATCATCTTCTAATACGTCTCATCGCGAATGGAACTACTGACGGCTTGATTTCAAAAGTTGAAAGAATATTGCAAAAAGAAAGAATAAGATATAGAAAAATTTAGCTGCCAATGTCTATAAAGCGTAGACCTAACCAAATCTTTCCTAAGCTTTGTAGCGGGAACCATTGGAACAACATACAACAAACGAACATTGTTGTATAACCAAATCCATTTTTATGATTTTAAAATTAAAATTCTTCATCCCATTTTTTCTTTTTTCCTGTGTCTTTCAAACGAATGCGCAACAAAACAATAAAATTAATGAAAACAGTGGTGTTAGTCAACTGCTGAGCATTCAAGGCGATGGAAATTTTCGTGATTTGGGCGGAATCATTGGAGAAAATGGCAAAAAAATATCTCCTAATAAATTATTCCGTTCAGGAAGATTAGCAAGAATTACAGATGCCGATATAGACACTATTGAAATTATTGGCATAAAACGTATTGTCGATTTACGAACCACAATGGAAAGACAACAAGCACCGGATAGAGAAATTGAAGGTGTAACCAATCGACATATCCCTTTAATAGAAGGAGATGTTGGCAGCAGAGCTTTTATGGGTCGAATTATGAGCAAAGAACTTGATGCCAAAGAATTTATGCTGGAACTTTATGGAAACATAGACTCTCTTAAAGTTATGAGTTGGACTAAGTTTTTTGATTTGCTTGAAAAAGATGAGCCAACCTTATGGCATTGTTCATCTGGAAAAGACAGAGCTGGAATGACAACAACATTGGTTCTAGCTTCTTTGGGCGTAGATGAAAAAACAATTATTAAAGAATTTATGATGTCTAACTATTATTTAGAAGAGACTCATAACAAAACCCTTGCCTATTTTGAAAAAAACAATGGTGAAGAAATGAAAGATTTAATTCGTCCACTAATCATTTTAGATGAGAATTATATCACTACATTTTTAACTTCCATCAAAAAAGAATATGGTAGTATCGATAACTTCTTAAAAGTTCTGGATGTAGATTTTGAAAAGATGAAAGCGAATTATCTAGAATAAAAAACGAAATTAATATAGGAACAATATGGAAAAAAAGATATTTATAGTATTAGCGGTTTGTCTTTTGGGTTGTAAGGGCCAGCAAAAAGATTGTTCTTACTTCAAAACTGGAAAGTTTAAATATGTTTTAGAGAATAGACCTGAACTAATAATACGAACCGACTCAACACAAGTTGAAATTAATCCACAAACAAAAGTTGAAGTCCATTCATCAATCGAATGGAAGTCAGAATGTGAATACGTGATGACTTACGAGGAAATATTGAACTATACAGGTGATGTAAATCAGTTTATTGGGCAAAAAATAAACATAGAGATAATTAGTACTGACTCAAAAGGTTATAAAGTTCGCGCAACTAGTCCAAGAATCGACCGTGTTCTTGAATTTAAAATTGCGGAATGAGTGAATATATATAATAATTTTTTCTGTATTCGTAGTATCTATTCCGGCATACCGATATGGAAATAGAAGTAGGAAAGAATCCGATTTTGATGATTACAACTTATTCTAAATACAGACGGCCACAATTGCGATAACCAATGGCTAACGCTTGGCCATTTTTTCCTAACTTGAATGTATTAAAAAACGACCGTCGCTGACCTCTGGGCGATAGCCAAGACCGTTGTAGTACATTTTAAATGAATAGGCTTACCGTACTATTTCTGATTATAACTTCCAATCTTGTTTTTGGACAGGAATCACCTATACAATCAAAAATTCTAAGTGTTTTTTGCGATAAAGACTCAGATGCCTACCGCCTTAACACAATTCTTACTAAGGACTCAACATTAGATGGAACTAGGATTGTCCATTTCTCAACATCAGCAACTTGTTGTGTAGACTTCAGAATTAAAAGCACCTTAGTAGAAAACACAGTAAAAATGGAACTTGAAGAAGATGGTGTGGAATGCGAATGCTTCTGTGCGTATGACTTTGGCGTTCAATTTAATGCTGTTTTTGATTCCAAAACCAAATTCTTTGTCAACAGAAGAGAGTTAAGAACGGACGTACCCAAAGTACGACCTTATGAAAAAAGATACTTTGTGTATGAAAATGATACAACAGGGTTTGACGATGAAAATGGACTTAGACAAGGTCATATGGTTTTCAAAAGGAAAAATGATTTAAAAAAAATATATTGGAAAGATGGAAAGTTTATCAAGCTTGAGATTTTAGACAAAAAAGGGATAGTCATAATTACCGAAACCGACGAGGATAAAATGTTCGATTACTAAAACAAACGCATGGAACAGATCTCTTTTTGGCGATCATGGTTAGTGGCGGGCTTGCTGATGGCGACATCCGCAACAGTAATAGCACAGAAAAGTGAGCTTACACTTGATGACCTGTTTGCAACACCAAAACTGACGGGAACAACCCCGTCTCGCCCAGCTTGGGCACCGAACAGCGAGCACTTCGCCTTTTCCTGGAGTGAACCGGGAAACCCTGGGCGTGGCCTCTGGGTTTGCTCAAACAATGGAAAGGAAGTGCGCCTCATTTCCAATACTGCATCCATATCAGTACGTGATATTGTTTG
>CAYNUM010000026.1:0-12189 GCA_964400025.1 uncultured Croceivirga sp. | reverse complement strand
AGTTTTTAATTGAAAACGTACTTCTTCCATTTCGATTTCTCGACTCGCTTTGCTGATTCTTGACTTTTTGACCCGAGCAGAATTTCTACCATCAAAAAGATTCCACGAAAGGTTTAACCCAAGGCTCATACCATAGGCTTCATTATTCAGTGCAAAAGAAGTGGGTGGATTTTGACTTTCGTTCCAACGGTAAGATCCGCTACCACTGATTTTAGGTAAAAATTGTGCTTTGTTTACCTTAATATCAATTTCACTTAGCAGTATGTTTTGTTGGGCCAAGACCATTTGTATATTATTTTGTTCTGCAAGTTCCAATATTTTGTTATCCAAAAGATTGTTGTTAAAAGTCACTGAGGTATCTGTTGTGAAAAGTGTGCTTACCTCTCTACCCAAAACTAAATTGAGGTCTCTTTTTAGATTTTTAAGATCTCTAAGCGCCTCCATATAATTGATACTGTCATTGTTCAAATCTACCTGAGCGTTGAGCTCATCGAGATAGGTTCCTTGACCATACTTTAGATTTCGTTTTGTCCTGTCCAACCGGTCAATTGAGTTGTGAATATTTATTTTAAGGTTTTGTGCCATTCGTTCCTGAAAAGCTACATTAAAGAAGTTCTGGTAAATTGTTATTATGGTATTCTCAACCTGTTGTCTTTCTTGAAGCTGTTTCAAATCAAAGTTTGCCTCGTTACTGCGTTGGGTAAACTTTCTGACCATTCCATCAAATAGTACATATTCTGCCGTGATTGATGCATTGTAAGATTCTGTCACTGCCCCTTCGATTGAAGTAGAATTTCCATCAGAAAAAGTAACATTCTGGTTTTCATCAGAATAACTTATTCCCCCACTTGCGCTTAATGTGGGCAAATATCCACTGTTGTTTAGACTAGCATCTATTTCAGCTAATCTAGTGTCGTTAGTGGCTATACGTAAATCGTGATTGTTTTTCACGGCTATGGCAATTGCTTGCTCCATCGTCAACACTTCGGGTTGCGCCATAGCCGTGATACTCAACAACAAACTATTTACAAACAAATTAAATTTTGACATCCTCTACTTTTAATTCTTTTATTGCCCTTTCTACCTCTTCACGAGTCGGTCTCTTACCTGTAGTCAATTGTTTAAAAATCACTTTCATGTTATTCACGGCTGAAAGAAAAATAGGAAGTAGAAATAATGTAAGAACTGTTGCAACTGCGATCCCATAAGCAATTGAAATAGCCATGGGTATCAAGAACTGTGCTTGTAGGCTGCGTTCTAACATTAAGGGCGCAAGACCGGCAACAGTGGTTATCGATGTAAGGAAAATTGCTCTGAAACGCGCTCTACCTGTTTGGTATAATGCTTCATCGAATGGTAGACCCTCTTTAAGAAATGAGTTGAACTTATTGGTGAATACAAGACCGTCATTAACTACAATGCCTATTAACCCAATAATGCCCAAATACGATAGAATACTCATGGAGAACCCGTGTAAATAGTGCCCCCAAGCAGCACCAATCAATGAAAATGGCACTAGGGTCAATAAGATGAATGGCTGACTAAAACTCCTAAATGTAAATACTATGACCACATAGATTAAAAAGAGTATGGCTGGAAAAATGGCTGCCGCCGAGTCTGCAATTTTTGTAGCTTCCCTGTTTTGGCCTTCTGCCGATACGGTTACTTCTGGATATTTTGCGGCTATATCTTCAGCCACCCTTGTTCTTAAATCTTGCATTATTTCGGTTGAACTGACCTTCGGGTTAGCAACATCGGCTTCAATGGTCACCTCACGAATACCGTCCAAGTGATTTATCGCGGTTTCCCCTCGTTCAATGGTGTAGGTAGCCACCTGTGACAACGGTACCCTGCCGTTCGCCGTCTTGATTTCAATGGAGTTAATATCATTGACCATTGATCGGTTTTCTTTTTTGTAGCGTACCCATACTTTTACTTCGTCTTGGCCTCTTTGAATGCGTTGTACTTCGTTTCCGAAAAATGCGTTACGTACTTGTGCCATAAGGCCCGAATAACTTAGACCAAGTAATTGCGCATTCTCTTTTAATTTTAGGTTGATTTCCTTGATCCCCTTTGGACTGGAATCAGTAATATCTTTTACATTTTGATTTTTTGCGAGTTCTTCGAAAACCATTTCTTTGGCCTTTTCGATTTTCTCGATATCCTTGCCCTGTAACGAGATTGAAATTGGTGCACCTCCGACATTGGCCCCTGAGTTAAAGGTCAATTTTTCAACCATGGGTTGGTGGCCTACCGCCTCCCTAATCATATCCGTTATTTCCACTGAAGAAATGGAACGTGTTTCACTCGGCGATAAATTAACGATGATGGTGCTCGAAGAGCTCACCGGCCCCACGCGTTTGATTGTACCCTTGACATGTGGTTCCCCTATTTCATTACTTCCCAAAGCCTTATTTACCTGCCAAACTTTATTTTCAACAAATGTGGCAATAGAATCGGTGATTTGTTCGCTGGTGCCTTTGGGAGTATTAATCGTCGTAACGATTTGATCGCTGGCGTTGGTGGGAAAAAAAGTGAGTTTTATTATACCACCTGAGAGTGCGCCAAGGGTCAAAAGAAAAAAGAAAAGAAGTATAGAGAATGATAGAAATTTATTCTGTAAACTGATTCGATATAAAGGGCTATAGACCCTATCCCTTAAATAGGTCATAAATTGTTCGCCGTATTGATTGAACCGACTTACTTTATGAATATCTCTCATGTCTTTTGAATGGGCCAAATGCGAAGGCAGAATGAGCAGGGCCTCTATTAACGAGACTAAAAGGGTCAGGGTAATGACCAAAGCAATATCACCAAAAAAATCACCAATCTGACCGTCGAGAAAGAAAAAAACTGAAAAGGCTAAAATGGTAGTTGCGATTGCTGATAAGATAGGTTTTAAAACATCGATTGTTCCTAAAACCGCTGCCCTTATCGGAGTATCTCCTTGCTCCCTCCTACTGTAAATGTTTTCGGCGATTACAATACCATCATCAACCAAAATTCCGATAACCAAGATCATGCCGAACATGGACAACATATTAAGTGTTACCCCATAATTGGGCAGAAGAACGAACATCCCAAAAAATGAGATAGGTAGTCCGAAAGCTACCCAAAGTGCTACGGTTGGTCTTAGAAAAAACGACAGGATAATAAGTACAAGTACCATACCGACCAGTGCGTTTTCTAATAATAAAGAGATTCGGTCTTGGACTAAATCTGCAGTATTAAATGTCTCTTTTAATTGAATGTTATCATGTGCTGCATTAAAGTTTGAAATGTATTGTTTGACCATTTCTACGCTACCAATGAGGTCTTCTGAATTGGTGTTCTTTAAATCAATTTGAATCGCTTGCTCTCCATTATAAAAAAGTTTATCAGGACTTTCTTCAAAGGAATCCGTGAGTTCTGCGAGGTCTTTCAGGTATATTTTTGAACCTTCTAGGGAAGATTTGACTACAACAGTATTCAATTCATTGGCCATATACCCCTTATTATCGGCCCTAATCAGAAATTCTTCGTCTGGTGTCTTAATAGACCCGCCAGATAAGACGATGTTTGCTTCACCTACGGATTTGGCCACATCTTCAAAGGTGAGATCGTAACTACGCATTTTTTCTTCAGAAATGGCGACTACAATTTCTTCATTTGGAAACCCGCTCAATTCAATTTGCGAGATTCCTTCAATACGCAATAAATCGTCTTCAATGTCTTGAGCGTAGTTTTTTAAGATTCGAAGAGGAATGTCCTTACCAGTTATAATAAATGAAATTGCCGGTCTGGTCGGTAAAATTGTTTCAATGACGGGGGGTTCAATGGTTTTTGGAAAGGAGGGAATTCTATCCACGGCATTTTTAACCTCATCCAAAATGATATTTATGTCAAAATCGGAGAGGGTCTCAATAATTACCGACGCGCTATTCTCTTGTGAAATTGAACTTACCCTATCGATACCAGCAATGCACTTTAAATTGCGCTCGATCTTATCGACAATGCCTTCTTCAACTTCCTCGGGAGATGCACCAGGATAAGCTACCGTGATTTGAATGGTCTTTGCATCTGCCAAAGGAAAAAATGAAGAGTTCATTTTTTGATACCCCAAAAACCCAAATAACAAAAACCCAACAATAAATATGTTTACCGCTACAGGATACTTTATGAAATAACCAATGAATGCTTTCATTATCTGGTGTTAGTAATTAACCTTCATACCTGGGTAGGCATTTGCTAAAACCTCGTCCAATAATACCATGTTGTTTTTTAGTCCTTTAACAACAACACTGTCTGCCTCGTAATTTATGGGAACAACCTTTTGAAGGGATAATAAGCTATCTTTTATAATATAGACATGGTCGTTCTCCAGCATGAGGTTACCCTTTATTTTTACTGAATTTTCGGTCGCACTGCCCTCTATTCTTGCCTTCAAGAATTGACCATCTTTAAGGTGTTCATTTACGATTTCTACAATTGCACCAATGGTTTGGGTAGTTTGGTCTACTTTGGCATTTATCCGACTGATTTTTCCAAAAAATTCCAATGAATTATCTAATGTGGATAAGCGAACGGATTTGCCCACCTTTACATATCTGTTTGCTGTTGCTGGTATGGCCAATCGAAGTTCAAATACCGAGGTGCCTATAAATTCACCAAGTTTTTGACCACTTCTGACCAAGGTTCCAATATTTACGTTAGCCTCTGTTACAGTACCATAAAAGGGGGCACTAATGCTATATTTAGCAAGGCGTTCTTGTTGGTTTTTTACATTATAAAAGGTTTGCAAAATACCCTTGCCTGTTACAAAGAACTTTTCTTTATCGGATGAGGTCTTTGGTAGAGATTTTAAGGGGCCGTCCATCGAAAAATCCTTTAAATAGGATTCCCATTTTTTTGAAGCGTTGGGGAACTCCATTTCCATATCAGGTAGCATTGCCGTAATCTGACTGATCAAACTACTTTTGTTGGATAATAACTGCGCTCTATATTCCCTATCATCGATTTGCAATAGATACTCGCCTTTTCTAAAGGTGTTCCCCGCTTTAAATGCGGTTCGATTTGGCAAGAGAATTCCTTGTACCTCACTGTAGATGTCAACCTTGTTCTTGGCCTGCAAGTTTCCGGTAACTTCCAAAAGAAACGGAATTGACGTAAGTTCGATTAATGAAGTGGAAACCATTGGGGTATCGATTTGTTTAGTTTCTTCTATTCCCTTTTTGTTACTCCCCATAAGGGAAAAAAGGAGAAGACCTAAAGCAATTAGGATAATGCCCAATACTATTTTACCTATTTTTTTCATTTTCTCACCCCTTCATTTTACTCCGCATGTAGCTTCGAATTTCAGGTTCAATATCATCTTCAAAGACTTCCATTTGACTTTTGGACAATATCTTTTCCAATTCGGCATTTCTTAGCTTTTTCAGCTTTTTGACTTCACCAATTTTACTGAACATCGACCCTTCGCGATTCATTAGTGTGGCCTGCTTTTCAGAAAACTCAATATTATGGGCAGTTAGCTTTTCTTTTTGAGATTCGTTGAGATCCAACTTTTCGAACATAATTTTGTTTTGATATTCTGCCATCTCCTGTGGGTTCATTTTTTGTGCGATGGCCATTTGCACCATCAAGAGTGATACGATTATTAAAAATTTAGTCTTCATTATTCTCTTTTTTAATTCTGTTGCTATTGGGTCTGGTGAAGACCGCTCTAATTCCTGCATTTATAAATGCGCCACTGCCTGGATTTAAATCAATGATTTCATTGTTGTTGTCGTCCAAAATTTTAAGAACGGCGCTTGGCACAAAACCACCTTCGGTAAAAAATGCAAGGTTTTTTTGAAACCTGAACTGATATGCCAGTCTTGTTTTGATTCCATTAAATTGGAGTTTGGTATTTGTTATTGTTCTATTTCCCTCAACAGCTTGGAGGTTGGAGTTATTTCCGAAAATACCTTGTGGTGAGGCCAGAAGTGAGAGTCGATTCTTTTCATTGATTTTATAGTTCAACCCAGTTGCTGGAAGACCTAAAGAGTAACTCCAATGTTGGTTTAATTTTTGACTTAGTGATATTGCTGGCAGTAATGTAGGTTCACCGAATTGCGTACCATAGAAGGCACCTAACAGCAATGTGGTATTCCTTTCTTCATTTCCCCATTTTTTCATGGCACCGATTATTGCATTAAAAACAAAATCTTCTGAAGAGATACCATCTCCAAAATTTGACATTATCGAAGTACCGACCGAGAGTACAAAACGTAATTCGTCTTTTATTGGCTTCATAAAAGAAATACTTGAACGTATGACCTGCATGTTTTCGAATGCTGAAAGGTCAATTAGGTTGGTGGTTTCATTGAATGAAAAATCTAAGTTTTGGTACCCTAATGAAAACCCAACTATGCTTTCTTTAATAGGTAGGCCAAAATTGAAATTTGCCCCATAACTCCTGATTTCAGTGCCTCCCAAATCAGGAATTGATGAATAATTCACTGCAAGTGGATTTATTTCATCTGAACCACTCATCATGATGGGAACTTGCGCCATGCCAAAAAGGCTTCCGAATAGGGTGATATGTATGAAAACTCTTTTCAATTTTTATTTTCAAAACTAGCCTTGAGTTCAATTGGTGTAAAACATTTTAGACCTATCTAATAAAAGCCTATACCTATGTTGTTTAAGTTCTTACGAATTGTTAAATCATGGTTTGTAGATAAAATCAATCGATTTGTATATACTTCTAATTGATTTTTCGTTTGACGAACCAAATATCCCTTAAACTAAAATTGATATTGAGGGTGTGAATGTTCTCTTCTATTAAAATTCCAGTAGTGGAACCTCTATTTTGAAATCCATAAGAAATATTAATATTGGAAAGCGAGCGAAGCCCAAGGGGAATACCAACGCCTGCAGTAACGGCATAGGTTTCCACAGGGTTTTGATTTACTTCCAAATAACCGGTATTGTAATTGAAACCGGCTCTATATTTTATTCTTTTGTGATATCGAAAACTATTGGTGTCGGCTACATATTGAATCCCAAGGGCATAGTCTTGTTCGTCCACAAAAACCCCTAGATTGTCGCGTTGTTCGGTTTCATTCCATAACCTGAGGCTATAGTCAAGGGTGATTCCCAAACCTTCAAAAGGTTTATAAAGAATACCGGTATTAATTGCAGTTGGCAATCTAAAAGAAGCTATTTCTTCATTGTTGACATCTTCTACGGTAATCGGTGCAAAATCCAGATTTTTTAAAACGGTCCTATCCCTTCTTGCAGAAAGTGGGGTCGCCAAATCAACCGACCACCCTAATGTAAAATTTGATGTTGCATCGAATTGGAATCCAACCCCGAAACGAAGTCCTCGATAAAAATTGCGTTCAAGAATATTGAGGGTGCTTTCATTAGCAGCATTTTGACTGGCATCAACAAGTTCTCGCTCCTCAATTACACCAAAAAGATATGATGAATAAAAACCAGCCCTAAAACTATCAGTGATTGAACGTCCGTAAGAAAAGCGTAAATCATTTAGGGCCCCATTTCCAAAAATGTTACTGGAAAAATTATCAAATGCCCCCTCAATATTACTTTCTATTCCAATTACGGCATAACCTGTATCGCTAAATGGATTTATTGAAAGTCCAAAAGCACTTTTAGGACTGAGCGAACCAGCCAACGCTATATTGGAAAAGTTTCCGGCTATGCGATTCTCTATGGAGTTTCCATTGTTTATTTCGCTTAATTCCGTTAAAAATCCGAAATCAAAAAGAAAATTCTGTTCTCCCATGCTTCCATATGAGGCCGGATTTAAATTGTTTATCAAGGCATTGTCAGAAATGGCATAACCGCCGTTACCGATGGCATTGTTGATGCCAATGTTCGAATTACTTGCAACCCCAAGACCGAAAAGCGAATAGGGAGAACCAGTGAGATTATTGGTTTGTGCGTTACCCCAGTTGGCCAAGAAAACGACTAAAAAGAATTGAAAGACCCTACTCATCATAAATTGCATATGTGATTATTACCCTTGCCTCGAAATCGTTGTTGTTTTCTCCCTGCAAAACCAATCGATTGACCGTTTCATTAAAATTTTCATTGAACAGCACTAGGGCGTTTTCCGTTTCGCGTTGTTCATTTAGCTTTTGATCTAAAAAGATGCCCACTGGAATCTCGTAAAGCACAGTTCCGAATTCTTCATTCTCTCCGATTAAAACCCCTTGAACAGGACCGGTTCCAGTTCTAATCTCTTCGATAATTACATTATTTACATCAATTATGGCAACGCTCAATGAATCTCGAAGCGGAGTGAAATCGGTCACGCTCTCACGAAGCGGCTTAATTTGTAATTGAGCACTTAAAATGGTCCCGGTACCGGGAATGTCAAATAGTGATTTAATGTTGGGAAAGTTGACTTTGGTTGCAAAGCCCGTCGCAGATTGAATATATGTCAGCTCATTGGTCTCACCTGAGAACAGCTCAACCTCTTCATTGTCCAAAACATCCAAGTTTGTTCCATTCGGAAATGAACGCACATTATGAAAGGCTGGTGGAGTATTTGTGAACGGATTGATTACTAAATCAAGTTGTTCTTCGATGTCATCGAATTCATCAGGCACTGAATAGTAAAAACGCAGATAAGTGTCCTCCTCATTTCTAGAAAATCCTATAATACTGGCATCGTCCTCTTCCCCAGGAACAAGGGCAAAACCGGGCAGATCATTTATTAGGTCTGAATTGTCATTTATTTCATTGTCAAGAATTTTATCAAATAGTTCGGTGCCGAACTGAAATGGCAGAGAAATGTGCAATGAGTCTTCATCAAAAGGCTCTGGTCGAAATTGTTTTGAGACAATGGGAACGCTATCAAATTCCAAAGTACTAGTATTAAAAAAGAAATCATCTTCCGGAAAGACTTCCTCTAGGAGGCGATGCACATTGATTTCTAGTAGTCGTGTAGTGTCTTGATAGAAATATTGATCATATCCTAGTATAAGTGCCACACTGTCAAGTTGGGCATCAGACGATATCTCATAGGGTCCAGTAATTGACTCACTGGCTGGAGCTATAACTTCAAAAAATGCCCGAGATTCAATAACACCCAAATAGTTGTCGGCATATCTGCCGAACAGCAACCTATCACTATCTGAGGTATTGATACTGTCAAACTTGAATGTACTCATTTTTAGGTCAAAGGTGTCAAGTTTGACCAATCGAACATTAGAGTCAACGAACTCTTGCCCAACCTCTAAAGTGGGAATCTCACCCGACTCGAAAGAACACCCCACTATCCCTATAATCAGTATAAAACTAACCGACAGTTTTCTCATTTTTCGTACAAATAAACTGTTTGATAAAGGCCCGAATAAGTATTTTATACCGACCTGCGGTTTCTGTCTATAAAACCTGACTTTTATGGGATAAACCTCATGATACCAGCATCGGTCGTGAAAAAAGAGGAATTGGTCAGTACATACTTCTAACTGGTATATCTTTTTTAGTTGACCACCCTGTGAACTCTAGATTTGGAAAAAATAAAACGTTGAATCAGACGTGGTTAAAGAGTTTAATACTGTTAGTATTTATTCAAATGAACGGGCAGCTTAGGGAATCTAAGAATGAAATCAAATTTCAATACAGTGTTGCCCCAAGTCTTGGGAAACACCAATTGGAAACCTATAACTACACTGTTGCCAAAAGGGTTAAGATTTTAGGAGTAGAGTCGTCTTTTCGCATGAGTTATCTGAATTCAAGATTCACCTATTTTGATGTTCCACAGATTTCAGGAACGGAACCCTATGAAAGGTTACATATTCTAAACCTTGATATTAATGGCGGTAAAGAGTTGCCAAAAAATTGGAGTTTTTCTTTAGGGATTAACCCAAGGCTTTCTTCAAATTTTTCAAGTGGTTTAAGTGCTGAAGATGTTATTTTGGGCTTTGGTCTAGGTGTTTCAAAACGATGGGAATCATCTGTTCTAACTTTCGGGCTCCAACGATCTACGGTATTGGGTAAACCACAACTAATTCCTTTCGCGAGTTTTCATTATGAATTCGACAGGGAATTTGCGCTGCAACTAGGTTTTCCCCATTCTTTTTTGAAGTATCAAGTTGATGAACGCCATAAAATAAAAGCGTTGGCTTCCGCTGAGGGCAATTATTATAATATTACAGGAGGTAATGCACTCATGGGATTAGAGCAGCCTACCAATACAAAACTTAGTCTATCTGGTTTTAATTTTTCCCTTGTACACGAATATAGGATACAACCTAACATAAGTACGATTACACAAATCGGGTTGCTTACTAATAATGATTTTAAAATAGAGGATTCTGACGGACAATCACAGTTCACATTCAACACTAACAATTCCATTTACTTTTCAATGGGTCTACAATTCAACTTAAATAAAAATAACAATGACTAGAATAAATTATAAACCGCTAACTCAGATGGCGTCGGCAGTAAGCTGTATGCTTTTCATTTCATTGAGTATCGTATCATGTTCGAGTGATGATGGAGATGATGAGAATATTGGAAATTGGGTAGACCGTTCTGTTTTTGATGGAACCCCACGAAGTGGGGCCTTTGCATTTACAGTGGGTAATTTGGGTTATATGGGTACAGGTTTTGATGGAGATGACCGCCTCTCAGATGTTTGGGTCTACGATATGGAAGGAAACTTTTGGGCCCAATTGGCAGACTTTCCGGGAACCCCACGGAGCTCTTCGGTGTCATTTACTTTAAATGGTAACGGTTATGTGGGGCTTGGTTATGATGGCGATGATGAACTAGGAGATTTTTATAGATACAATACAGGTACAAACACTTGGGATAGTATTGGTCCATTTGGAGGCACGCCCAGAAGAGGGGCCATTGCTTTTCATTCTTCTACCAACGGATATGTCGGAACGGGGTTTGATGGCGACAATGATAAGAAAGACTTTTGGCGATTTGATCCTGCAGATAATACTTGGGAAGAATTGGTCGGATTTGGTGGTGACAAACGAAGAGATGCCGCCACTTTTACTATTGGTAATAACGTTTATATGGGTACGGGCTCATCCAATGGTCTTTTTCTCAACGATTTTTGGGTTTTCAATTTGGAAAATGAACAGTGGAGTCCATTATTGGATTTGGATGATGATGAAGATAACTTTATTCAAAGAAGCAGTGGGGTTGGTTTCAGTATTGGCGATAAAGGATATTTTGCAACTGGCGATGACGGTTTTGGGGCGTCAACAGAGGTTTGGGAGTATAACCCATCAACAGATTTATGGGAAGAGAAAACCGAATATGAAGGGACCACCAGGCAGGGTTCGATAGCCTTCTATAACGGTACTAGAGCTTTTCTTGCGCTAGGTAGGAGTGGTAATCTGTATTTAGACGATAATCGCGAGTTTTTCCCAAACCAAGAAGAAGACGAAGATGATTAGTACTTACGCATATTTTATTCATAATTCTTGATTATTAGCAGACGACCGTATTCCCGTATTCAGGGAATACGGTTAAAAATTCTAACTTCATGAGCAATAAATTAGTGATTGGAATACTTTTCTCGGTTTGCTTTCTTTCTTCAATTACCTATTTGGAATATTTGAACACAAGAACACAGAGTATTTATTCATTGGAAGTGAAAGAAGTTAATCAGGGTTGGGCATATGAAATATATTTTCAAGACAAGCTTGTTATTAGGCAGAAAACCATGCCAGGGGTGGCAAATAAGATATTCTTTTCGACAAGGAAGGATGCAGAAAAGGTAGGCCATTTGGTCATCAATAAGTTGAACAAAAGAGAATCACCATCGATTTCAAGGGAAGAGTTGATTTCAGAAGGTATAGATATTAACTAAAGATTATAAAGAGTTCTTTTTGGGTAAATCGGCAAGAATAAAGGAAGTTTGGATTCATGTTATCGTTTGGGTATGTTTCTTTTCATTGCCAATTGGCATGAGTTATTCGCAGATAGGATCAATCGACCCCAATTTTTTACCAAGGGCGATCCTTAATCCTCTAATTATGGTATACGTCAATTACTTGATTCTTGTTCCACGATTACTCCTAAAAAAAAGACTATTGCTGTACATCTTAGCTTCTGTTGTGGTGATTGTTGTGTTTAACATAATTGTTACCGAATTCTTTTTACCTGCTCCTTTTGAAAGAATGTTGGAATTGACCACCAAAATACCTCTTGAAGAACAGGAGACCA
>CAYNUM010000025.1:0-12205 GCA_964400025.1 uncultured Croceivirga sp. | reverse complement strand
GTTGAATTTAAGGACAGTATAAAGAAGTACTTATCGTAAAAATTTCTAGTTAAATGCAAAATTGATGTTAAACATTTGTATATACAATAATTGTATAGGAAAATGTATTAGATTTAACTCATCAAAACTAATACAATGACATACAAAGAGAAAGCGAAAGACATTTACAATCAATTACAACAAGGACAGCTTTTAACGGCTTTTGATAAATACTATGCTGATGACGTGGTAATGACAGAGCCTCGCGGAACAAGAAACGGTAAGTCTGAATGCCGAGCTTATGAAGAGCAATTTCTGAACAATATTGAAACATTTCATAGTTTGGAAATAAACAACGTTGGATCTGATGAAGCCGCGGGTACCACATTTGTAGAATCAACCATGGATGTTACGTTTAAAGGGGGGCATCGCGCTAAGATGGAGCAAGTGACCGTGCAACAATGGAAGGGAGATCAAATCGTTCATGAAAGATTTTACTACGATAATGCCCAGTAGTAGATAGTTTCATTAAAAATGACTTGAACCCACCAGGAATGGTGGGTTTTTATTTTTTGGTTATTAGTAGGTGGGAGGTCCAATTAGTATTGAATCGAGGCCCTAAGTCGACTAAAGGTTTCCGGTTTCATGTTGAGGTACGATGCCAAATATTTTTGGGGAATTACTTTTAGCTCTTCGGGACATCTTTTCATAAATGCAGTGTAACGTTCTTCCGCTGTCAGCGTTAATAGCTCGACTTCACGGTATAACCTACCAAACAAAATATTTTGAAAAAATAGATAGCCCCACTTATAACATTCAGGATATTTTTCGAAAAGGGCGAGATAATCACTTCTAGAAATTCCGATAAGCTTTGAGGGTTTTAAGGCCTCCAAAAAAGTATCAGCAGGTTTCTGATGGATAAAAGAATCGAATACGCCCGAAGGGCTGCCCGAGTATGAAAATCCCAGAACCACTTTTTCTCCTTTTTGATTTAACAAATAAATGGCCTGAACCCCTTCGAGAACCAAATAAAAGTATTTTTCAATTCGCCCAGCTTCGGTAATCAACTCGTTTTGTCTGAAGTCATATACATCCCAAAGACCAAAGAACTCAGCTTCCTGAGCCGGAGTAAAAGGAATTTCTTTAAAAAAGGATCTTAAGATTTGAGTTTTCACTTCGTCCATCACAGACAAAGATATATCAACTGTTCGTGGCGAGAATCTCATCAATTTGAACCTTGTGCCGTTCAGCATGACAAATAAGAAACTCAAAAGTTTCAGGTAAATGAAATTTGACAATTGGCCCTATGGCTGAAGTCAGTTTTTTGTGCTTCATTAACTTTGTTCTGCTTTTCAGCACAGACTCTTTCAAATCATTGTAAGCTTGAAAGAACGCCTCAAAAACTTGGTTTGCGACTTCTTGGTTCAGTGGTTCGGTCAACAATGGTTCAAACTTTTTTAAAGTCTTGATTTTAAATGGCCTTTTTTTTCCTTTTGGGCGTTGCCCATCAAGAACAAATCGAATCCAAAAATTGGGTTTGTATTCCCAAGGGTTATCTTGGTTTTTTGAAAGTTGCTTCATTGCCCTATCAATTTTGTCTTCATATAAAGCATATGAAATACGCAAATGTTCTAAGACTTCAAGCACATTCCAAGACGTTTCATTGGGTCGTTTGGTGAGCTCTTGCAAAGATAATTTTTGCAACGGCTCAATAGAATTCAGCAGTTGATTTAGTCTCTGAATTTGATTTTCTGGGGTTAATACTGGTTTAGCCATGACCATTCGTTTTTTGATTAAAACAAAGGTCAGACATAGAGTTAGGGTAAAACTTGATGCAGGTCAAGAAATTTGATTAGGGTAATCAATACCGACTACCATCGTGCTTCCCTTTCTCCCAACCGTGTTTGCCAAGGTATTGGTCTGCACTTTCTACCGCACCGGTCTCAATCGAAGTCCCCATGCTGTCGTTCCATCGGTTGAGGTATCCGAAAAGGGAGATGACCCCCAACATTTCGACAATTTCGCCATCATTCCAATGCTCATGTAAACGCGCTTTGATTTCAGCGTCTACTGCATTGGGTACTTGTGAAGCCACCAATGAAAAGTCTAAAGCAGCACGCTCAGCCTCTGAAAAAGCAGGGTGGGTGCGGTACTCCCAAATATTGTCAAGCTGTTCTTGTTCTGCACCATAGCGTTCGGCAGCACGAATGGCGTGCGCTTGGCAATAGCGGCACCCTGTGGCATTACTACTTACCCATGCAATCATTCGTTTTAGGGCTGAAGTTACCCGCCCCTCATTGGCCATCACCGCTTTATTAAGATTGATAAATGCCTTTGAAATTGCAGGGCGATGCTGCATGGTCAAGACTGAATTCGGACAAAAACCAAGGGTCTCATTAAAAAATTCTGCCAATTTTTTGGTCTCTGGGTCGTGGTTGGGATCAAGCGGTTCTACTAGTGCCATTCTGGGTCGATTTATTGTATTTTTAACCCTTACAAGAAACAAAAATTATGGGAGACACAAATCACATCAGCACCAAATGGTTGGGCAATATGGCCTTTGAAAGTAATAACCCCTCTGGACATGATTTACGAATTGATGCTGGTCCTGATGACGGGGGCGAAAGCAGTGGATATCGTCCGAAGGCCTTAATGCTATCAGGTTTGGCAGGTTGTTCCGGTTTGGATGTGGCTTCCCTTATTAAAAAAATGAAATTGGAAGTTGACAACTTTCATATAGAAACCATAGCCAATTTAACGGACGAGCACCCGAGGTATTATGATACCGTCAAAATTGAATACCATTTTTATGGGAGCAATTTGGAAGAGAAAAAACTACAACGTGCTGTTGACCTATCCGTGGAAAAATATTGTGGTGTGATGGAAATGTTTAGGCGTTTTGCTGAATTGGAGATAGAAACAGTTTTTCACAAAAGTTAGGTTCAAAACAAAAATAAATTGCACTTGTATTTTGAGCCATGCGCTGGACTATTAAACCCATACCTAAGCAAGAAGAAGTGGAGCGACTTTCAAAAGAGTTGAAAGTTGAGCCTTTGGTAGCACTTCTTCTCATTCAGCGCGGGGTTACCAATTACCAAGAGGCCAAAAACTTCTTTAGGCCCCAACTAAACCATTTACACGATCCCTTTTTAATGAAAGGCATGTATGAAGCGGTGGCTCGAATTGAAAGTGCCATTGCCTCCAATGAAAATATTCTGGTCTATGGTGACTACGATGTTGATGGTACTACCGCAGTAGCATTGGTTTCGACATATCTACAAGAATCCTACGCTAACATAGCAACATATATACCTGATAGGTATACCGAGGGGTATGGCGTTTCATTTAAGGGGATAGACTTTGCCGAAGACAATGGTTTTTCACTAATAATCGCTTTGGATTGTGGAGTAAAAGCGTTGGACAAGGTCAAATACGCCAAGGAAAAGGGAATCGATTTCATTATTTGTGATCACCATAGGCCTGGGCCTGAACTTCCTGATGCGATTGCCGTTTTAGACCCAAAACGAGATGATTGTACGTATCCCTACAAAGAATTGTGTGGTTGCGGCGTTGGGTTTAAATTGGTTCAGGCTTTGGCTTCCAAAAAGGAAGAAACAGCTCAAGATTTAATGCCCTATTTGGATTTAGTGGCCACCGCAATTGGGGCAGATATTGTCCCGATTACGGGAGAAAACCGGATACTGGCCTATTATGGACTTCAGGTCATAAATTCGAACCCAAGAATTGGTTTTCAGGCAATCATCAATCAGGTTAAGAAAAAAGAGCTTTCCATTACTGATGTGGTCTTTATCATCGCCCCAAGAATCAATGCAGCGGGCCGAATGGAACATGGGCAACATGCCGTCAACCTCTTAAAGGCAGAGGACTTGCACGAAGCCCAAAAATTTGCTGCAGAAATCGAACAGTTTAATTCGGATAGACGTGGTTTAGACCAAGAGATTACGGCACAGGCTTTACAACAGATTGAGAAAAATAAAGAAGAAAACCGCTTCACATCGGTCGTATTCAATGAAGACTGGCATAAAGGTGTGATAGGAATCGTTGCCTCTAGAATGACCGATACCTACTATAGACCTACTTTGGTATTCACAAAAAGTGGCGAAAAATTAGCGGCATCTGCACGCTCGGTTAAAGGTTTTGATGTTTATGAAGCCCTGCAGCGTTGTACTGAGTTTATTGAACAATTTGGCGGCCATAAGTATGCGGCCGGCCTGACCCTTTTGGAAGAACAATATGAGAACTTTAAAGCACAATTTGAGAAAATAGTGTCGGAGACGATAGATCCAAAACTGTTAACCCCGGAAGTTTTAATTGATGCTAGAATCTCCCTAAATGATATTAGTCCAAAACTGATGCGAATTCTCAAACAGTTTGCCCCTTTTGGCCCGGGCAATATGAGACCGGTATTCATGAGCGAAGCAGTTAAGGATACAGGTTATGGTAAGGGGGTGGGAGAAGGTGAAAAACACTTAAAATTGAGCTTAACCCAAAAAGGCTCCAGACCTATTGGGGCTATTGGATTTAACTTGGGCAATAAACTTGGAGATGTAAAAAATAACAATCGATTTGATGTAGTCTATAGTTTGGATGAGAACGAATGGAACGGTACGGTAAGCCTACAACTTAAACTCAAGGATTTAAAATGAATATTGAACATATTGCATTGTGGGTAAGTGATTTGGAAGCTTCAAGAAGTTTTTATGAAACCTATTTTGAGGCCCGGAGTGGTGATAAATATCACAATCCTAACAAGTCCTTTACCTCTTATTTCCTCAGCTTTGATGGGGGATCACGATTGGAGTTGATGCATAGGCCCGATATCGAGAAACTTCTTAAAGAAGGGCAAGAAGTCATTGGCCTTACCCATTTTTCCATTAGTGTAGGTTCTAAGGCAAAAGTCGATGTACTCACTGACAGGCTCAAACAAGACGGACTGCAAGTTGTGGGTGAACCAAGAACGACGGGTGACGGCTATTATGAAAGTGTAGTTCTAGATCCAGAAGGAAATCGAATAGAAATCACCGTTTGATATGACGGAAAAACTTGACCCTTACGCCGCTCTCCGTTATCGAGAGTTCAATATTTTCCTTTTGGTCCGTTTCGCGATGGTATTTGCGTGGAGTATGCAGTTCATTGTAATCGAATGGCAGGTCTATTCCTTGACGAAAGACCCGCTTTCATTGGGGATTATTGGTCTTATGGAAATAATTCCCGCGGTGAGCATTGCCCTTTTTGCAGGTCATTTTGTAGATCAAAATGAAAAGCGCAACCTACTCGTTAAATGTATCTTAGGGTTTTCTGTGGTTAGTTTAGGGCTGTTTTTGGTCACCTTGCCATCAGTCGAAAGCGACTATTCTTCAAAAACGATTTTATACACCATTTATGGCTTGGTCTTTTTGGGCGGTTTGGTCAGGGCATTTATTGGCCCGACAATATTTTCATTGATTGCCTTGATAGTTCCAAAACAACTTTACCCAAATGCCGCTACGTGGAGCAGCTCTACCTGGCAGGTTGCTTCCGTTTTAGGACCGGCATTTGCCGGTTTTTCCATTAGTTGGATTGGGGTTCATTGGTCGTTATGTATCATTTTTGGGTTTTCAATTTTGGCCCTACTGTTCCTTTCCCAAATTTCTAAAAAGCCAATCCTAAATCCGAAGTTGGGTGAACCTGTTCTACAGAGCTTAAAAGACGGATTGAAATTTGTTTTCAGTACCAAGGCCATACTTGGTGCCCTTTCTTTGGATATGATCGCTGTGCTTTTTGGTGGTGCCGTGGCACTATTACCTATTTATGCTCAAGATATTTTGAAAGTGGGCTCTGAGGGTTTCGGAATTCTAAGAGCTGCCCCAGCCGTTGGCGCTTCAATAACCATGATATTATCGACCCGTTTTCCCCTTCATAAAAATGCGGGCAAGAAACTGCTTTGGGCAGTGTTTGGCTTTGGCGTCTGTATTCTCGTCTTTGGGCTTTCAGAACTATTTTGGTTGTCGGTTATCGCACTGTTTGTAAGTGGTGCCGTAGATGGAGTTTCCATGATAATTCGACAGACCATTCTGCAGTTAAAGACTCCTGACAATATGAGGGGCCGTGTGGCTTCGGTCAATTCTATTTTTGTGGGATCTTCCAATGAACTGGGGGCTTTTGAAAGTGGACTTACAGCGAAACTTATGGGAACGGTAACCGCCGTGGTTTTTGGAGGCTGTATGACCTTATTAACCGTTGGGGGTATGGCTGCTTTTTTCCCTAGTTTCCGAAAGTTGGATTTGACAACTGATGTGAAGGAGCAGGAAAAAGACTAAGTAAGCGCTCCTCCTTAGTTACGGATGGCTTTTTAACCGTTTTTATCCCTCAACTCATTTAACTTTAGTTTCTTACCATCAAAAACTGCATATGTAAAATAGGTAATCCAATCCCCGAGGTTAGTGTACCTAGATTTTCCATTGAGGTCAATCTCCATAGGCAGGTGGCGATGTCCAAAAATAAAATGATCGTAATGGCGGGTTTCCAATTTGCGTTTGCAGTATTGAACCAACCACTCATTGTCTTCCCCTAGAAATTTGGCGTCGGCGTCGCCTGAAATGATTTTGTTATTGACTGACAAGTGTTGTGCTAGTCTCACCCCCAAATCAGGATGTAACCACCGAAACAACCATTGACAAAATTTGTTTGTGAAGACCTTTTTCATCCGTTTAAATCCTTTGTCTGCGGGACCCAAACCATCACCATGCCCGACAAAAAAAGTTGTGCCGTTAATATTGTATTGTTGCGGCTTATGATGTACAGGAATATTGAGTTCCTCCTCAAAATAACCGTTCATCCAAAGATCATGGTTGCCGACAAAATAGGTAATGGATATTCCGGAATCACTGAGTTCTGCCAGTTTTCCCAATGTTCGGGTAAAACCCTTGGGGACCACCGTTTTATATTCAAACCAAAAATCGAAGAGATCGCCCATTAAGAAAATGGCGCCAGCATCTGATTTTATGGAATCTAACCATGCAACAAACTTTTTTTCACGCGGAAGACTGTCTTTGAAACTGGGTGCGCCCAAATGGTTGTCACTGGCGAAATACACTTTTTTCCCTTGGGCTATTTGAATAGACTGCATGCGATTCAAAGGTAAGAATACTCAGGATTTGAAAAAGTCTTCCCAAGTGACACTTTCACCGATTTCTGCGGAATGTTTGGCAGCTTCTAAAATCTGCATGACCAATAGGTTATTTTCCAAAGAGTGAACGGAATAGGGTTCAACTTCCAAATCGTTTTTAACCACCTGATTAAGATAGGCAAATGGGTCATGAATCCCCATTGCAAGTGGTTCTGCTTCCAAGGTATGAGAACCGACCTTTTCATCTTTTAAAACGTCCATTTTGGAACCATCTTTGCAAAAGACATAACCCGTGGTGCCATAAACTTCCATATCCTTACGATTATGCGACCAGTTCCATGATGCTTGTATAATAAGCTGTTTGTCATCATAATCTACAATGATGGTGGCATCGTCGTCTACTTTTGGGTATTTCTCGGGCTTGTAGTTTCGGGTTACGGCGGTAACCTTTTTTGGGATTTCTCCATTTAAAAACCAGGTAGCTAAATTGGCTCCATAACAGCCAAAATCGGTCAGTGCGCCCCCTCCATTCAATATGGGGTCGGTGAGCCATTCCAAAAATTCGTCATTACAACCAATTTCGATAGGCCCAGGATGGCCATGGTGGAATACCATGCGCTGAATCGGCCCCACTGCTGAACTGTCATTCACCAATTCAAAAGCTTTCTTATTGGAACCGTACCACGAGGTTTCGTAATTGGTTAATAAGGGAATGTTATGAGTTTTGGCTAATTCTGCCATTTTTTTGGCATGTTCCCAATTCACGGCCAAAGGTTTTTCTACCATCACAGGAACCTTTTTAGGCGCGAAGAACTCCACCACTTCTAAATGACCATAGATGTCGTTAAAGACGGTTACCGCCTCGGGTTGTACCGATTCATACAACGCTTGCATAGAGTCATAGACCAAGTTCATAGAATACCCATGTTGTTTGCTGTATTGGGCAGCTAAATCACGATTGGGTTCCACAATTCCCACAATTTCAATATCGCCCCATTTTTCTCTTCCCAAAATCCAATGTACATGAGTATGGGTCAATCCGATTACAGCAACTTTTAAAGGTTCTCCTGCGTAATAGGAGGCTACTTCGGGTTTCATCTTTGTAGAAATTTGTTCGTTTTGATCTTTGTTCTTGCACGCTATCACAATAGTCAAGAACAGTACTGAGAATAATGCTAGCCTTTTCATGTTATCTTTTGTACTTTTTGTTGTTACGGATTCTCATAAAGACATAGATAAAAATCACCAGAACTGCCAAAGCTGGCAAAACGATATCACTATTTAGAAAGTTAAGAATGTCCATTTATTTACTTCTAATTAATAGGTAAACACCCAAAATAAAAATGGCAGTGGCCAAAATATACCCCAAAGTTTTGTCCCATTTTGCATAAGGTATTCCCTTTTGATACGGTTTTTTTGAATGTTCCCAATCATAAAAATAAGACAAGGATAGATAGATTGATAAAGCGATGAGTAACAGAGCAAACAAAATCATAAGATAGGAGGGCCATCTATTTTTTAAATTTCTCCAAAGCTTTTTTTGTTGCTTCCGACAAAGCCAGTTGCCCGCTCATAGCCGCACGTTGACTCAAGAGTTCATCCCAGTCTTCAGTACCCTCCCAGAGTACTGTTTTCATTTTGGACAAAGCCTCTGAATTATAGGTGGATAATTTATGAAGGTGAATATCGATTTCCTTATCCATTTCGGAAATGGAATCATAAACTTTTGCATAGAGCCCTTTTTCTTTGGCCCAATATGCGTTCTTCCATTCCGTAGGGCACGGGGAAAGCTCTGCCAAGGCTGATTTTCCAATTTTTCGTTCCACTGCTGGGGCAATGACAAAGGGCCCAATACCCACTGAAATTTCAGAGAGTTTGATAGCAGCATCAACAGTGGCATGTACATAATCGCAGGCGGAGGCCAAACCAACGCCACCTCCCACGGTTTTACCTTGAATTCTTCCGAGTATGGGTTTGGGACATTTGCGCATGGCGTTGATTACATTGGCAAATCCTGAGAAAAAAGCCTTGCCCTCTTCTAAATTAGAAATAGCAACCAATTCATCAAAGGAAGCCCCAGCGCAAAATGCGCGTTCACCCTCAGATTTCAATAAAATGGCCACCACCTCTTCATTGTTTGAAAGCTTGTCAAACTCGTTGGTCAATCGTACCAAAAGTTCTGAGACGAAGGAATTACTTGCTGGATGACCAAACTCCACTTGCGCAATCCTGTTTTCGATTTTGGTATACAGACTTCCGTTTTCTCTTGTTGTCGACATAAGTACAGGAATCTAAATTTCTAAGTTAACCCTTTTGTAATAATGGTTTGAACTCGTTTCTAAATTTCCAAGCAAGTGGGGCACTTCTAAAAAGCATCCAAATAACAAAAGCAATCCAAATGGCGTGAAGCCCCCAGCCCAAATAGAGCCCCAAATAAAGTGCAGGAACAAAACCCAAAAAAGTGGCCCCTAATAATACATTGCGCAAATATTTCATCTTTCCCATGCCCTTGAACATACCGTCAAAAAGAAAGGCTATGGAATTCATGGGCAACCCAATCAGAACAATGTAAAAAATGGAATAAAAAATGTGTAAAACTTGGGTTTCCTTCGAAAACAATTGGCCTATGGCTTCGTAAAAAAGAAAACCGAGCAGCATCAAGAAAATCCCAATAACAACCCCATAAAAGTTGATTTTTTTGGCTAAAATCCAAAGCCCATAATAATCTTTTGCCCCAAACAAACGCCCTCCAATACCATTTCCAGCAGCCGAATACCCATCAATAAAAAATGCGGCGAAGAGCCAAATATTCACCGCGATGGTATGTGCCCCAATATATTCAGTTCCGAGGGCTGTAGCTTCACGAACGGCAAGCAATAGTGCAACGTTCAATGCCAAGGTGCGAACAAAGAGGTTAAGACTCATATAAATCAATGGTTTTAATTCCTTGTTTATGGGTAATTCCAACTTTAGGCTAATGGAGGTTTTCTTTCGAAGTAGAATAAAAGCCAATATCGACATGACCATTTGGGAAATAAGACTGGCCCAGGCTGCCCCTTCAAGGTAGAGGGCGGGGATTACGCCTTCGACACCAAATACCAGGATAAAATCCAGTAGAATATTGAGTCCAGCCCCTATCATCGCTACCAACATGGGATAAAATGTGTTCTGTAGCCCCCTGAATATGCCAAATAGGGCAAAGGTGAACAAGGTCAATGGAAAACCCCATACCCTTATGGAATAGTATGAAACGCAATACTCCAATATTTTTCCCGATGCCTCGAATGCCCTGAAAATATCCTCAATAAAAAAGATGGTTCCACCGAGGATTACAAAGCTCAGGCAGATATTAAGTGCTATTGCCTGTGCGGGCAGACTTTTCACTTGAGCCAACTTATCTGCACCCAAGTATTGTGAAATGATTGATGAAATGGCACTTCGGGTTTGCCCTAATACCCAGATAAGCATGGAAAGAAAGGCCCCGACAATGCCTGCCGCCGCCAGTGATTCCATTCCGTTGATGGGAATATTTCCTACTATCGCTGTGTCAGTTATTGACAGCAACGGTTCAGCGATTCCTGAAACGGTAGCCGGAATGGCCAGACGATTGATATTTCTAAAAGTGACCGCAGTTTTTGATATCATAAAAACTAAAGCACAAGTTCATAGCAGTGGAAGGGATGTTCGCTCTGTTTAGGAAAAAAAACATTATCAAGCTTTTTGTACCCCCTTATTTCATAAAACTTTTGGTTTCGCTTGTTTTGCGAAAAGGTGTCTAACCTTACCGATTTAAAACCATTGCTTCGAGCATAATCTTCAGCAAAAGCCATCATGGATTGGGCATGACCTTGCCCTTGTCGATCAGGATGCACAAAAAGACGGTGAATATACACGTTATTATGATTTGGTGTAATCCAATTAACAGGCGCATATTCTTCATCCATAAAACTGGAGATTACGATTCCACCGATGATACGGTCGTCTACTACTTTTACAAAGAGTTCTTTTCGCTGAACATCCATTTCAAAAGCACTTCTTGACGGATAGTGTTCATTCCACTGGTAGATGCCCCTGTCAATCATGAATTGTGAGCAAGCTCTTGTAATTACCAGAATATCATCGATTTCAGATATCTTTGCCCGTCGAATCATAGCATTCCTTTGATTTAATTGTAAATTTATAGTAATAACATAATAACCAAGCCATGAACAACATACTGGTTCCACTGGGTACGTCTCCCGATTGTCACGAAACTTTGTCCTATGCTATAGATTTTGCGTCCGAATTTGGGGCGGAAATTTATGTTATGGACGTATTTACAGTAATCTCAAGTGTTGGTAGTTTGGCCAATGTAAAGGAGAAAGTGGCTTCATCCAATAGAGAGAACATCAAAGAAATTATCGCTAAAGTGGACACCAAAGGGCTTGACATCAAAATTGCCTCGTACAACGGAGATATTATTGATGGGTTGGAAGAAATTGAGAAGGCACTGGGTATCGATCTTATTATTCTGGCGCCTAGAAGCAACGACGTTAATGAAGAGCTGTATCTGGGCAATACTTCTGGTCGAATCATAAAACAAACCAACATTCCAACCTTAATTGTCCCTAAAGGCAAGAATTATGTGCCTTTAAACAGTGTTTTGGTAGCATTCAAATCAGGAATACTCAAACGAAGCAAGGTGCTTCACCCGTTAATCACCATTATCAACAAATATCAATCTTTAGTGAATTTGTTATTGGTAAAAACGCCAGGCTATTCTGAGGATGATTTGAAGATCAATACTAGCTTGTTGGATTTAAGCAAGAACTTGACGATTTCAGAAAACCAAACAACCTATTTAGGTGTCTTGGAGCATTTTAAGGACAAAAAGCCAGACCTTTTGTGTGTTTTCAGAAGAAAACGTGGGTTCTTTAAGAAGCTTTGGGAAAAGAGTACTATACCAAAAGCAGAATTCTATGCACCGATACCGGTTTTGGTGCTAAGTGTCAAGAAAGATTGATTTTGAAACTTTTTTAAAAAGTGTTTCCTTTGCCCATCATTTGGGGGATTAGCTCAGTTGGCTAGAGCGCTTGCCTGGCAGGCAAGAGGCCACCG
>CAYNUM010000024.1:0-12436 GCA_964400025.1 uncultured Croceivirga sp. | reverse complement strand
ACAGTTGATTGGTAACTTAGGGCAAGACCCAGAAATCGTAACATTGGACAATGGTAACAAATTGGCAAAATTCAGTATTGCAACCAGTGAAAGCTACAAGAATACCCAAGGACAGAAAATTGAGGACACGCAATGGCATTCCATAGTGGCCTGGGGAAAGACGGCAGAAATAGTGGAGAATTATTTGACCAAAGGGAAACAAGTGGCCGTTGAAGGAAAACTGACCCATCGCTCATACGAGACCAAAGAAGGTGAGAAAAGATATGTAACCGAAGTGCGCTGTAATGAACTTTTAATGTTGGGAAAATAACTTTTTGGACTAAGCATCGAGAAAAGGAGGCGTTTGGCCTCCTTTCTTTTTTTAAATGAATATTTAACAATAACTTAAAGGAAAAGGTAAAACATTTGACATCTTTAATCGTCTAATAGTACGTATTTATACCAATGAAGCGTAGTTTCTTACATATTCTTCAATTACTCTTTCTACTCCCTTTTTTGGGATTTGCCCAGTATGGGGAAGCGGCTAACGACACTAAGTTTTTCTTTGATCTTGGTTTGAAAGATGCCAAACATGAATTATCCATTCTAAATTCGATTGAAGAGGATGCCGTTGATTTTTGGTCTGACCAGCGTGTTTTTGAGGAACTGCTTCACAAAAAAAGCCCAAGTTTCCATCAAAGTTACCTTAACGGCAAAAGTGTAGTTTATCGCCAGCACCAAATTCATTGTGGTGAACGCTGTTCGCACAGTGAAGAATTTTCTAGGCAAATAGCCTATTATATTTCGAAAGGCGAACTACAATCTGAAGGGGAGGTGGTGTATTCTGAAAAGAACGGAAAAAAAGAGTAACCTCTTTAGGCTACTTTTTTGAGCAAATCAAAACAAGGACACTTCTTACATCGCTTGCTTTCTGATTTCTTATACTTTTTACAGCATTTGGTCTTGCACTTCCCTGGGTTTAAATCCCGAAGTCTGGAAAGGTGGGTCGCGCTTAATTTTTCTTTTTTCTTGCCCATGCGTTGCAAAGATAATGGCTACGGGTATTATTTTAAATAAATCTAAATTAAAATTCATCTTTTTTGAATGTTAAAAATAGATTTCTTGTGCCAGTCTAAACGTATTGGCGTGAGCTTCAATGATGGTTTTGATATCAGGTGAATACCCTCCTCCCATGCTACATTGAACAGGTATGCCATGCAGTTGACAGGTCTCTAATACATAGCGGTCTCGTTCTTTTGTGCCCTTAACGGTCATACCCAGAGTACCCAACTTATCTGAGGCCACCACATCAACTCCGCAGAGATAGAAGATAAAATCGGGTTGCACCTCGTCAATCAGTCTTGGTAAGGTCTCCTTTAGAATACCTAAATAGGTTGAATCATCAGTGCCCTTCTCCAATGCAATATCCAAATCGGAGATTTCTTTTTTGAAAGGGTAATTGGCCTTGCCATGCATCGAAAAGGTAAAAAATGAAGGGTCGTTTTTAAAAATTTCTGCAGTACCATTGCCTTGGTGCACATCTAGGTCCACAATCAATATTTTATTGGCCAGACCTCTTGACTTCAAATAACAAGCACCTATGGCCTGGTCATTGAGCATGCAAAAAGCTTCGCCTCTATTCGAGTAGGCATGATGCGTTCCACCGGCGATGTTCATGGCGATTCCATATTTCAGAGCAAAATCACATCCTTTCAATGTGCCATCGGCTATGATTCGTTCGCGCTCTACCAACTCAGGTGATAATGGGAAACCAATTTTTCGCACCTCACTTGGTTTCAACTCCAGATTTCTTAGCCTTTCAAAATATGATGCGTCATGCGCTTCTAAGATATATTGATCGTCAGGAATGGTAGGTTCAAATAAGTGCTGTTCTTCACAAGTTCCTTCATGCAGTAACTGTTGAGGTAACAAGTCGTACTTAATCATCGGAAACCGATGTCCTTCAGGTAATGGATGTTTATAGATGGGGTGATATGCTATTTTGAGCATTGGTAGTTTACCTATAGTGGAATTAGGCAAACTTAAGATATGGAATGTATTTGGTCAAGAGCTTTTTGAACTCCTCCCGTTGAATGGGTTTTGAAACAATCTCATTGGAACCTGCTGCCAAAATTTCTTCCCTTTCCTCATCCATAATAAATGCAGTCTGTGCTATTATTGGAATATCTTCATTGGTTTTCCTTATTTCTTTCGTGGCTTCGATACCGTTAAGGTATGGCATTTTTATATCCATCAGAATAAGGTCAATATCTGTGTTTTCCATGGCTAGAGCTATGGTTTTGTGACCGTCACTCGCATGAATAAGATTACAATGCTTTTTTAACCATAATTGTAACAATTGAAAGTTGACCTCTTCGTCTTCTGCCACTAGAATGGTCGGTTTTTTGCTAGAACCATTTTCGTTTTCCTTTGGTAGGTAGGGGATGGTAAAATAGAACGTACTTCCTTGGTCTATTTCAGACTTTACCCACATTTTACCTCCAAAAAGTTGTGAAAAACCTTGGGCAATAGTTAGGCCCAATCCAGTGCCCTGGTTTACCTTAGTTTTCGTATTGACCTGTCCAAAGCGTTTGAAAATGAGGTTTTGGTCCGATTCACTAATACCAACTCCGCTATCTTCCACGAAAAATTCCAAAAAGCTGTCTTTTACCCGATATCCAAATCGGATAAAACCAGTTTTGGTATGTTTCAAAGCATTCTCCAGCAAGTTGGAAATAATTTGTTCCAAACGCGTGGCATCCGTTTCAATCAAAGCGTTTTTATCTTCCAAATCTTTAAAAGTTGAAATTTTCAATGTGGTATTTGTATTGATTACATTGAATTGTTCGGACAACCTATCAATAATTTCATTGAGGTTATGAAGTTTGAAACGTAGTTTTTGTTGATTGGCCTCGAGCTTTGAAAGATCTAAGATATCAGAGACGATGGTTAGCAAACGATTTCCAGCCCCTTTTATATTGTTAAGGCACTTTTTCTCTTCTTCTTGATCTAAGTCGCCGTCACCCAACAATTCCGTAAACCCTAAAATGGCATTGAGAGGAGTGCGTATTTCATGTGACATATTGGCCAAAAAAGCAGATTTTAGGCGCTCACTTTCCTCTGCTTTTTGATAGGCATTTTGGAGTTCTAATCTATCCTTTTCTTTTTTTGTGATGTCACGAATTATCCAAATGAACTCTTTCGGTCTTGGAGAAAACGACGATATATCAAATATTTTACCGGTATAATCACAATGGT
Source organism: uncultured Croceivirga sp. (assembly GCA_964400025.1). Taxonomy (GTDB): domain Bacteria; phylum Bacteroidota; class Bacteroidia; order Flavobacteriales; family Flavobacteriaceae; genus Croceivirga. The sequence goes on along the minus strand of CAYNUM010000024.1, from coordinate 9,199 downwards.
CGATAAAGTTATCTGAGATTCCACTAATACCTACTTCACAGTATTTGGCGAGCTTACTCGGTTTCATTTCGGGGAAAACCTCTAAAATTCGTCGCCCAACTAAACTTGATTTTTCAATTTCAGTTTGTTCAACAAAGGCATCGTTAACCGACAATATTGTAAAATCAATAGGTTGCCCTTCACTATCAAAATCAAGTCGGCAATGCATAAAACCTTCTTGTAGATTGTCCAATAAGGCGGCATTGAGTTTGGTGCTATTTAATACTAATTGGTAGGCTTTTTCAAGTTCGATTTGATGGGTAGTATCTTCAAACAACATCATGAACTCCCCATGTTTATCAGAATAAGCTACGGATCGATAATGTCTCTTGGTATTATGATTATAGCCTGTTATTACTTCGGTTTTCTGGGTGAGTGCAACACGGCCATAGGTGTCAATCCATGATTTTTCAACATCAGGATAAGCCTCCAATATTGTCTTGCTTACAATAAAATCTCTATTGATTCCAGTGTGTTTTTCAAAGGCTTCATTGGCACTGAGTATTCTGTAATCGTATGGAACACCTTCGGCATCACAAAGAATCTCGCAACGGGCCAATCCTTGTGAAATATTCATTGATAGCGATTCAAGGTCAACTTTGGCCTTGGCCAAAGTCTCTAGAAAAGTATCTATATCACTTTCGAATATTGATTTGACGTCTTCGGTTTTGGAGGCATCTTTACTTGCTTCCATCTGTAATAATTTAAGGTTGAAGTGTGAAAATCAGCCCTTCACTGGCAAATCTAAAGATACAACAAAACCTTTTGAAGACATAAAAAAGGGTTCCTTTAATATTGCCTTGAGAAGTCTATAATATGCAGAAGTAATTAGTTAATCACAGAACCGGGATTAACCTTGGTCTTGTCAGGATTCACAAAGACCAGTTTACCCTTTTCATTTTCGGCCAACAAAATCATTCCTTGACTTTCAACACCACGAAGTTTTCGTGGGGCCAAGTTGATTAAAACGGTAACCTGTTTGCCGATTAATTCTTCAGGACTAAAATGTTCTGCAATACCGGAGACGATGGTGCGGGTATCCAAACCGACATCGACTTTCATGACGATGAGTTTGTCGGTCTTGGGCATTTTCTCAGCCTCTAAAATGGTTCCCACCCTCAAGTCCATTTTTAAAAAATCATCATAGGTAATGGTTTCTTTTTGAGGTTCAAGATTTTGTTGGATAGTTTCCATTTCAGTAGCGTTTGTTTTTTTTGTAGCCTCCAATTTGGCCAATTGGGCTTCAATTTCCTTGTCCTCTATTTTTCTAAAAAGGAGCTCAGCCTTATTGATTTCATGACCAGAAGGCAGCAAAATTTCCGAAGAAGTAATACTGTTCCATTCTAGTGCTCCTTGGTCTTCGTTTTGGTCCGAATTCAATATAGATTTCAGCTTCTTCGACGTGAAAGGCAAAAATGGTTCACTCAAAACAGCTAAAGCCGAGGCAATTTGTAAGGCCACGAACATCACCGTTTTGGTTAGTTCTTCATCGGTTTTGATGGTTTTCCAAGGTTCTTCATCCGCTAAGTACTTGTTGCCAAGTCGTGCCAAATTCAATAATTCTTGACTGGCTTCCCTAAAACGGTAACGTTCCAAAGAGTCTTGAAGCTTATTGGGGAACTCCCGCATTGATTCCAAAGTTTTCCGGTCAATTGTATTGAAATTTGCGGGTGAGGGAACAATTCCATTGTAATATTTATGGGTCAGAACGACCACTCGATTTACGAAATTTCCAAAAATGGCAACCAATTCGTTGTTATTTCTGGCTTGGAAATCTTTCCAGGTAAAATCGTTATCCTTGGTTTCTGGGGCATTGGCGGTCAAGGTATACCGAAGTACATCTTGCATGTCGGGAAACTCATCCAAATACTCATGTAACCAAACGGCCCAGTTCTTGGAAGTACTCAGTTTGTTGCCTTCTAAATTCAAAAACTCGTTGGCGGGCACATTTTCGGGCAAGATATAATCGCCATGCGCCTTTAACATGCTGGGAAAGATTATACAGTGAAAAACAATATTGTCCTTTCCGATGAAATGAAGCAGCTTGGTGTTGCTATCCTTCCAGTACGGTTCCCAGTCTTTACCCTCGCGCTCGGCCCATTCCTTAGTAGAAGAAATATAACCAATTGGCGCGTCGAACCAAACATAAAGTACCTTTCCATCAGCGCCCTTGACCGGAACAGGTATGCCCCAATCCAGGTCACGGGTTACCGCGCGAGGTTTTAACCCATCATCAATCCAACTTTTACATTGACCATAAACGTTGGGTTTCCAGTCAGATTTATGCCCTTCTAGAATCCAATCCTTTAAAAATGCTTCGTAACGGTCAAGTGGTAAGAACCAATGCTTTGTTTTTTTCAACGTAGGCACGGCTCCAGTAATGGTCGACTTCGGATTTATCAAATCTGTTGCGTTCAAGCTTGAACCACAATTTTCGCACTGATCGCCATAGGCTTCGTGATGGCCGCAAACAGGGCAAGTTCCTGTTACAAAGCGATCGGCCAAAAATTGGTTGGCCTCTTCATCAAACAATTGCTCGGTAACCTCCTCAACAAAATCATTTTGCTCATAGAGTTTTGCGAAGAAATCTGAAGCCGTCTTATGATGAATTTGTGCGGATGTCCTTGAATAATTGTCGAAAGTGATTCCAAAGTCCTGGAAAGACTGTTTGATTATAGCGTGATACTTATCAATGATTTCCTTCGGACTTACCCCTTCTTTTTTAGCCTTCATGGGTATGGCCACACCGTGTTCATCGCTTCCACAAATGAAAGCCACGTTATTGCCCTGTAATCTTTGGTATCTGGCATAGATGTCTGCAGGAACATACACCCCTGCCAAGTGCCCAATGTGAATTGGCCCGTTGGTATAGGGTAGCGCAGCGGTTATGGTAATTCTAGAAGGGTTCACTTTAGACATAGATGCCATTTTAAGCGCCAAAAATAGGGATTTTGCTGCTGTAAAGAGCGTGTCTGCTGAAAAAGGAAACCCTCGATTTGCACATCCGAAATTGGGGTGGGGGACTGTGCAATCGAGGGATTCTGGAAAAAATGTAAATCGTTATTAGGTAATCATGACCGACTTACTCATTTTTTGATCGGCCACATTGATTTGATAGATGTATTTTCCGGTGGATAAACTTCCACGAACACGTTCGCGAATATTTATTTCAGCAGAACCTTCCAATACCATCTCATTGAATACCGTACCAACGTTTTGACCTAAAATGTTGTACAACTGTATGTCAACGTGGGCACTGAAGGGCATTTCTAAGTAAATATGTGGGTTGTTCTCTGTTGGGTAGTAAGGCCTATGGGTTACTTCAATGATTCTTTCTTCACTGCCCACTTCACCATTTGGATCATCCCTTGGCGGGGTGTCGGGCAATGACGGTGGATCATCATCCATAGCGATGTCATCAAAGGTTTCTCCACTACAGTTGAAGCCCAGGTTAATCGCTTGGTATTGATATCCCAAAAGGTGTTCTTCAACTGCGCTTCGTGGCACGCACAGCCATTCTGCCAAAACGGTCCCGTATAGGTTTCTAAAGTCCATCGTGTACTCTAAATTCCCTCGCCCGTTTGGTGCGCTTAATGAAGGGTGATCCCCTACAAAAGCACTACCATCTAAACCAGAACCGAAGAAAAGGGTTGGTGCGGCCTTACCGTGATCGGTTCCATTGGAACCGTTTTCAAAAATTCGTCGCCCAAATTCAGAAAAAGTCATGCTCAGTACCTTATTGTCTTGTTCGGTGAAGGCCAAATCTTCATAAAAATTGTTCACCGCAATGGAAAGGGTCGACATCAATCGCTCATGAGCTAAAGTTTGGTTACCGTGGGTGTCAAAACCGCCCATTGATATCATATAAACTTTTGTACCCAAATTACCTTTGATCAATCGAGCCAAAAGCGCCAATTGTCTGGCAAAACCATTGTCTTGGTATTCCACTTGATTTTGACCACGTTCGTAGGCCTCATGAATTTTTCCAGCATACTCGTAGGTGGTGTTGGCCACCCCTCTTAAGAATCGTAACTGGTCACCATACATACAATTGTCAAATGGTGCATTGGCGATGTCATAAAAGAAACCGGTTTCAGCAATTTCCTCTAGCTGGTCGATGTTGTTGGTCACAAAGGCATAGTTGGTTTCATCACCTTGAAAAACAAGGTTGGCGATGTTTCCAACTTGAATGGCTGCTGGCGCCTCAGGCGGATTGATAAGGTAGTCAGGGTAAATGTCCTCGAAATATCGCCCCATCCAACCGGTATTCAATCCTGAAAAACCTGTTGACGTCAAATCAGTGTTTGCATAAATGTCCGATCCCGTGAAGTGTGATAAACTTTGGTTTTCATAACCCACACCATGAACGGCCTTAAACTGACCATCACCCCAAAGTGGTTCTAAAGCCCCCATATACGAGGGTATACCAAAGTCATCGGTCAACTTCAAAATCTTACTTTCAGGGATATAAATATTCGGGCGCTGGTTGACATAGGTGTCGTATTGCTGGATTGGAATAACGGTACTCAAACCGTCATTACCGCCATTCAATCGAATCAATACCAGTATGTTATCAGTGTTGGCATTGTTGACGGCAGACATTAAAGGTGATGGGCCAGAAGCAGATAATAGGCTGCTACCCAAAAACATGGAGCCGGAACCGGCTATTCCCAGTGCCTGCATAAATGATCGTCGGCTCCAGTTTTTGTGTTCTTCGTCGTGACCTTCATGTTCAAGGCCTTTGTGAGGGGAATTATCGTGAATATGATGAATGTCGCACATAACAGTAGGTTTATTTGAGTTGAAATTCGGGCTCTCTTACGAGATGCAATAGCAGTAGGAATACTTGTGTTGGGGAATCATCCAGAAGCATGTTCCAGCTTCCTGATTCAAACATGTTGGTGTCTTCGTAAGGTTCTCTGAAAACCGTGATTGCAATCGTATAATCTGCCTCGGTCAATAATCCTTTTGGAAGAAACTTGTCGATAATGGCCCTAGCCACTATATCAGGGTCGTTTATCGTTGCACCATTAGGTCCTGCGGCAGCAATGCCCAAATCCCTGAATTGGTCTCGGTTGGCTTGAAAGAATTGTTCAATAAACACCTCTGCGGTTAACCAACGACCGATAATGAAATTGGTATTTATCCATTGTCTATCCCTTTGCCAACCTGCAACATCTACCGGGTCCCATAGTCTTTGACCAATCATGGCAGAGGCATCCAAAATATTGATTACTGTGCCATCGGTATAGTCGAAGTTCGTCTCCTTCAAAAGATTGAGGTAAAGATCAAACGGACTTTTGATGATAACGCCGATAGCGGTTTCATCAAAAAAGTGCTCACTTATGAAAAGTTGACGTAGCACCGGAGCGATTTCAAAGTTATTGGCCACAAATGTAGCAGCCATCCCATTGATTATGGGTTGGGCCTCATCAGCCAATCCATCGGGGTGAACAAAATAGAGATATAATTTTTTACAAATGAAATCAGCAATCTGATCGGCCCTTTCATTGAAAAGAATATCGATTACATCCTCATAGCCCCAGTTGCCGGTCTGCCCCAAAATAGTTTTTGGACCGTCGTCAAATCTTTCTGGGTTAAAAGTGATTTTGGTACAACCAACTTCTCCACGTTCGACATATCCTGTAAGGGCTTTGGCGGTTTCAATAATATCTTCCTCGGTGTATCCTACACCTTCACCTAAGGTAAAAAGCTCGTATAACTCACGGGCATAATTTTCATTGGGGTTGTTCCTATTATTAAAGGCGCCATCCAAATATCTCAACATTGCGCTGGTTAAGCCAATTTCACTCACAAAGGTTTTGAAATTACCAAGAGCATTTCGTTGAAGGCAGTTTGCATATTCATATAAAAATGAATTACAATCGTATACATCTATTTCGGTGACAAAGTGATTGCTCCAAAATACACTCATACGGTCGAATAGGTTGTTGTTTAACAAACCGTTTCCGTATGCAGTATTAAGTTCTTCGCGTTGCGCACGCCTTAACTGACGGGCAAGGTCTTCATCTTCGGGATAGTTGGCATTAGTCCATTCTGCCCATTCGGGAGCAGGTATGGGAGCTGCGGCCAGCGCTTGATCTACAAGAGTGTTGACCAATCCATTTGCTGTTTGGCCAACAGCCTGGTCAATGGTAGCTACCGATGCGCTGAATCCCAGTCTTCGGTATAAATGTGCTGCACGCAATTTATCCAAAGGAACTGTATACGGCGCTAACGTACCGGTATTACAATTAATGAATGGTTCCATAGCAAAATTTGGTATAATAATATGTCATAGTTCTTGGGTCAACTATGTGTTGTAGGTAGGTGTGGTTCTTCTGAGCATCCAAAGTACAATCAAAACGCCAAAACACCGACGAAACACCATTTTTTTCGATGAAATGCACATACTTTTTCGTTATTTTCAAATTCTTGATGGGAAAGCACAATGAATTTGGAAAATTAGGGGAACAAAAAGCGACTGAATATCTCGAGAAAATGGGGTATACGATTAAATATCGTAATTATAGGTATTTGAAAGCTGAAATTGATATCCTTGCCCTTAAGGGAGATGTACTTGCGGTGGTCGAGGTAAAGTCGAGAAGTTCAGATGCCCTGCAGGAAATTGCCGAAACGGTCAATAGAAAGAAGATTGGCCTTTTGGTTACCGCTGCAGACCATTTCGTGGTCGAGAACGATTTAGATGTTGAAGTTCGATTCGATATCATTACCATTCTGAAAAAGGGCAGCAAATATCACTTAGAACATCTGGAAAATGCATTCTTTCATTTTTAACCATTTGTTTTATTTGTAACAAAAAGTTATTTTTGCTTCAAACTATCGAAATGAAGACCATCTCAGCCGTAGTAGAGCAGTACATAAAAAAGAAACCATTTCTACAAAGTGCCTTGGCCCAGGGTATTATCAATCTTACCTCGCTTTCGCGCTTCGTCAAACCAGAGATAGAAGAAGAGCTCGGCAAAGATGTCAGGAACGGGGCTATTGTCATGGCCCTAAAAAGACTGTCTGATGATCTTGAATTTAGGGCGACACATAAAATTGTAAAGGTGCTTAAGAATATTGGAGAGATTACCGTACGCTCCAATCTCACTGATTATACTTTCCTTTCGTCCGAAACCATTCTCGCGCAACAGGCGAAGTTATTGGAGAAAGTCAATGAAAACCAGGATATCTTTTATACCTCTTCCCGTGGGGTGAATGAAATCAACATTGTCGTCAGTAATTCTTTGGATACGGTGGTGGAAGACTTATTTGGACAGGAGCGATGTACCCAAAAAGCAGAGAACCTATCCTCGGTTACGGTAAAGCTACCTTCTGAAAATGTATCCGTTCCTGGGATATACTATTTCATCTTTCAGCGATTGGCGTGGGAGGGTATCGTGCTTTATGAAGTCATTTCAACTACCAATGAATTCACAATATTGGTCAATGACGACCAAGTGGATGTCGCTTTCAAAACCATTAAAGACTTAAAGACCCTTTAAGTATTTCGCGCTCTAGAAAAGTAGTTCTATGAAAAGTACAATGATACCCTGAACAAAACAGATTCCCGAAAAAATGGTTACCAAATGTAGTTTACTTATTCCCTTCAAAACCCAAACCTTTGCATAAATCTATTTAAGGGATTGCAGTTTTGCAGTAATCCGACGACTTATGCTACTTAAGTTTCGATGGGTATTGATTTTCTGTAGGCGAACATCCAAATACACAAACTTTACTTGGGATTAAACTGTTTTAGTTCTTTGTTCATTACCCAAAACCAAAGCGGTTGCGCTAAGGCCAAAAGCATCATGCCAGGATAACCCGTGGGCATCTGCGGACTTTTCTCATGTGATTTTAATATTTGGTACTTTTTGCTACCATTATAATGATGGTCTGAGTGCCTCGAAAGATTAAAGAGTAAAGTTCTTCCGATAGGATGGTCAGAATTCCAACTATGATGATGTCGTACGGGTTCATAACGCCCATTTTCGTTCTTTTTACGAAGTAAACCGTAATGTTCAATATAATTGACGGTTTCCAAGAGCATAATGCCAATGGTGGCAGCCCCGAAAAAGGCAACTAGTACTTCCCATCCGAACAAAAGAAAGATTCCTGAAATTAAGGCAAGATTGGCCAAAGAATAGACCACCATTCGGTTTTGAAAAGAGAACCATGATTTGCCGTCAGCTTGTAACCTAGAATGTTCCAATTGCCAGGCTTCAATATAGCTTCCAAAATGGGAACGTAACCAATAGGTGAATAAGAGTTCGTTCTTCCTTGCGGTGGCAGAATCCTCTGGAGTGGCCACATTTCGATGGTGCCCACCATTGTGGTACGGTAAAAAATGGGTGTCCAAAGAAGTCAACAGTAATAGCTCTCCCATAAACTGTTCCCAACGCAAATGGCGATGGCCCAATTCATGTCCCACATTTATTCCGATTACACCGCACATAAAACCCATCGCGGTAATTCTTCCAAAGTATTCCAATGAACCGAAAGGAGTGTCTCCTATCACAAAAAAGAAGTAGACAAGGAACCCTATTTGAAGCGGTAGACATCCGTACAATATATAGTCATAAATCTTTTGGTTTTTTTCATCATCAGCCAGCTTCTTGTCCATATTGGCGCGATCAGGGGGAACCATTAGTTCCAATAAAGGAACGAGACCGAAGAAGACGATAAAAGTCAAAAAGGTCCATATACCCTCTAAGTTAAATGCTATCAAAACCGTAATCGGTATTGTGTATACAAATAGATATTTAAGTCGTTTCATCGGGCTGTTATTTTGAAATTCCTTTGGTGATGATTTTGATGAGATTATCGAAGTGCGATTCCAGTCGGTCATATTCCCCTTTTAAATAAAAGTTGGGTTCAAGACCTTGCAGGAGCATAACCAAAACTTGGGCGTATACCACATGTTCGCCAGGCAGTTCCATTTCCTTATTTTCAATACCGCGTTTGATGAGTTTGACGATTTGAGCGACTTCCCATTCAGTAATTTGATTCTTTAGGTTATCAACAAAGTCATAATGTTCGTAAAAACTGGGGCGAAGGGTTTCTTGATAGTTGGGAGCCTTTCTCAACATTTCCATACGCTTTAGCATATATTTTCTTAGTGTTTGCCTAGTGTCGGCTTGCTTATCCTCAAATACAG
>CAYNUM010000023.1:0-12452 GCA_964400025.1 uncultured Croceivirga sp. | reverse complement strand
TGCACGGTCTACGAACTCTGTGTTTTTCGGACTGCCGCCTATCGTATTAATTACGATAACACCGCCTGCCCCAAGGCTACCATAGGCAGCCGTAGTGGCCAAATTCCCCAAAATGGCTATCCGTTTTATGCTGTTCACGTCAAGCCAAATCGGTACATCAACAAAAATTTGACCGTCGATATCAAAAACTGCAGGTAAGGCACTGGTGAGACTATTTCCCGGTCGTATTCTTACTTGTCCTCCGACTTGCAGCCTCTGGTCGCCAATGAAACCAATGTCAGGCGTTGAAATACCAGTAGTACAGGTACCGGTCACAGAAACACCTGGAAATCTATTTCGCAATAAATCAAGAATACATAATGATATTGGACTTATTTGGTCCTCATTTAGCATCCTAATATTGCCAGCGGCCCTATCGGCATCAAGATACCCCCATGCGGTACGAATGATATTTTTGTTGATGGAATAGTCCTCTTCCATATCACGCTGTGATCGTCGTTTGCTGGCAGCTACCTCTACCTCGTCAAGTTCGGTTACATCAGGATCCATAATTGGGTTCAAAACACGGGTCACATCCTCAACCCTAATGGTAATCGTACGCAGACCTGTGTAAACAAACTGGAGTTTATCGCCAACCTCGGCTTGTATTTCATACTTTCCATTCTCATCTGTGACCGTTGATATGTCTTTATCCAAAATGGAAACCGTGACATTATCAACAGGATTTTTTCCATCGCTGACCGAACCAAATATTCTCTTCGATTGGGAGAATGCCATCACCGAAAAAGAAAGGAAAAGAATTAAAATCAAATTTTTCATAGTTGCAGTATTTTTTCTTTAAGTTAGGAAAAAAGTGCTTTGGGCGTAAAGGATATAGAAAAATTTAACAACTATAACTACTTGCCGTGCTGGGGTTTAACCCTGGGTATAAGTAAAAACTCAGTTTGTCTGCCGTTGACATATCGAAAACCGTTTTCACCGATGAACCCAGCCTCCTCCAACATTATTCGTATATCTGTCTTCCACTCAGGAATATCAACTCGAGTGTTGAGCTCTATTGCATAAACCGTATTCGGATTTAAGGGATAGTTTTCACCATCATCCCTCATAACACCACCTTGAGCATCCCACATACCAATTGTTGTACCCGCTGAATGACCATACATACCTAAAGGATGTGTATATATGGTGGGCCGAAACCCTGCATTTTTGGCATCCGATAGTGATTTTGCCAAGATCGTATTACCTGTTCTGCCCAATTGCATATTTTCTGTAAGTATGTCCTGTACCTTATTGCCATCTTCAAAAGCATCCCTTAGATATTGGGGTGCTTCAGTTTCATTGGGCTTAAGTACATAGGCCAATTCTTGACAATCGGTGTTTAATCGCAGGTATGAAATGCCAACATCACAATGTACCAAATCGCCTGGCAAAATGACCATATCTTCAGGTTTATCTGCGAATGAATAGAGTTTTGTAGCTGATTCTTCATTCGTGCGTTGCACATCAACTATGGGATGAAACCAAGTCTTCAGTCCCAAACCTGTTATTTTATCACGCATCCACCATTGCACATCAGAAGTGGTAGTTACCCCCGGGGTAATGACTTTTTCAGAAAAAGCCTCAGCAATAATTGCATGCGTAATGCTTACCAATTGGTCATAGATAATCATTTCGCGCTCAGTACGTGTTTCAATCCATCGAACAGCCAATTGCTCGGCCGATACTATTTTATCATGATATTTTTTCGGAAGGTTTTGAAGGAATTCTTCGTAATCGGTCTTGACCAAGCCATCAGCAATATTATAATCTTCAGAAAAATTCAATCCGATTTTTTTAGGGTTTCGTTCTTCAATAAGTTGTACCAATCGCTTCCATTGGTTGGGTTCTTTTTCTTTGTCCCATGCAGATTCAATGTTCTTCCCCACATTGTATCGGGCCACGGCCAATTTATCAAGTGTGCCTTTCGATTTATCCCTGTAGAAAAGCAATATGGTTCTTCGTCTGGCATTCAGCCAGGTAGCCGGAAGCATTGTCTTTAATACGGGGTCTTCATTATATTCCCTCGAAATCAGGACCCACATATCAATGCCTGTTTGGTCCATTAATTCTGGCAATACATTGTTGAACCTGTCAGCCAGTACCTCATCGATAACCCGGGCCCTCTCTTTTTCTGGAAGGACCTGTTGTGACAACAAAAGCAATGGCCAAAAGAGGAATAGTAATCGTACAAATTTCATAAAATGATTTTTTTATGAAGGTATGAAATCTTAGTAGTTAAATTAGGGTAGTAATAGTCTTGGACCTCATTACCTTACCACTATCCGTTTCTAAAAACTTCGGTAAAAAGTATATTGCCTTGGGCATCTCATATTTGGAAAGCGTTGTCAATGACGAGATACTCGCCCTTAGTTCTGTTTGTTTATTACCCTCAACCACCAATACCAACTTCTCACCCAAAGTTTCATCTTTCAGACCAATGACAAAAAAACGATTGGAAATTATTGTAGCAAGCTTCTCTTCAATCTGCTCGGGAATTAATTTTACTCCGCCCGAATTTATCACGTTATCGAAACGTCCAAGCCATTTAAAATGACCTTCGTCAATGATATCGACCAAATCGTTGGTGATAACCATTTCAGTTGAAATACTTGGTGCATTTATCACCAAACAGTCTCTCCTATCTTTATTTATCTTCACTCCGGGGAGTGTCTCAAAATACTTTTCGCTTTTGTCTTGGTCGGTATTCGATATCTTTTTCACAGCAATATGGGTAATGGTCTCGGTCATACCGTAAGTCTCGTAAATGGCATTCGTCAGTTTGGAGAGTTGTTCCTTAAGGCCATGGGCAATCGCAGCACCACCAATAATGAGTTTCTTTACCTTTTTTAATTCGTTTAGCGAATTATCGACCTGTAGAGGCACCATGGCCGCAAAATCATACACTTTACTTCTACCGTTCAAAGGGGAGGAATCTGCAGGAACAATATCTAAATGCAACCCCAAAACCATTGCTCGGACCAGCATCATTTTTCCGGCAATAAAATCGGCAGATAAACATAGTAAAGCAGCGTCTCCGGGATTTAAATCGAAATACTTGCCTGTAGTCATTGCAGAATTCACCATGAACTCCTTACGCAACTCAATTGGTTTGGGCGTGCCCGTAGAACCCGATGTGCTAACAATCAGGAACTCGGAAGGTGAAAACCAATCCAACAAAAAATCTCCGGCACTTTTTTCAAAGTCTTTTCCCTCTTTTACCCAAGAATAAGCAACTTCTTGAAGCGCTTCACCATTTAGAGAAAGGCCATTTAATTCAAATCTGGGGTGTATCTCCACTATCGGCCAGTTTAAATTCTTGTTCGGTCATTACCTTACCAAAGAGCTTTTCTTTCCAGTTTGACCAATTGTACATTTTAGAAAAGACGAACAACAGAATTGGAAAGACAATAAAAACAGGAAATACAATCTCTGATAGCACGGCGGCGCTTGGTTCAGCGATACTTTTGAAAATGGAATCTGATTGAAGCGCGCCCCAACTCGATGTCACCAATAACACACCAACAAGATTGTTAGCAGCGTGAAAACCCAAAGCCAATTCTAAACCTTCATCCATTAGTGTGGTTATACCAAGGAAAAAACCAGTACCTATATAATAAACCATAATGATATAGCCCACTTTACCTACTTCTGGATTTGCAATATGCATTAATCCAAAAAGAACTGAGGTTACCACCAAAGGAACCCATCTATTTCTTGCTAAAATACCGAGGCCTTGCATCATATGACCTCTGAACAGATACTCTTCAAAACTAGTTTGCAGTGGTATTAAAATGACAGCAATAGGCAAAAGTACGAGGAACTTCTGCAAATCAAAATTGAATTCATAATCATCTGGCGAAAGGTAGAAAACGTCTAAAAGGTTAACGGCAGCAATAAAACCACCCCAAATAAAGAATGCCATAAATATTCTTTTAAAATCAATTCTTTGTCTTGAGGTTGTGAGCGAAGTAATGGATTGGCGGTGCACTAAAAAGGTCCAACCCAGAACTACCAAAAGTCCCACAGCTAAAAAACCCAAGTTAATGATCAAGACCAAATTGACCCCGAACTGGTCAATCATTTGGGCCATCGCCTCATCTGCCGATATGGGAGAAAATAATAGGGCAATATAGTTGAGCGCCATAAACCCAATGAACCCGACCGGTAAAATGAAATATTTCCAAAGTCCTATTTCCCCTTTATATCCCTGTTCTACGTACATATTGTTTGAATTAGGTCGTTCGGCCAAGATACCCCTTTTCTATAAAACAACTGACCATCAGTCACTTGTAAAGGAGATTCAAAGTTATTGGTAAATAAACTTCCAGTCCCCAACCCCTGGGGCATATCAGCATCTAAAGTGGCTGTCCATTGTGCGATAGCATTAAGGCCCACATTGCTCTCCAGTGCACTGGTCACCCACCAACCACATTGATTGTGCTCTGCTAAATTTATCCAACGTTCACTATTCTCGAATCCGCCCACAAGGCTCGGCTTTAAAATGATGTATTGTGGTTGAATCGTTTGTATCAACCTTTGTTGTTTTGTTACATCTTGTATACCTATTAGCTCTTCATCCAAAGCTATGGGTATCGGACTATTTTCACATAAAGCTGCCATCTCATCCCACTGCCCTTGTTTAATGGGTTGCTCTATCGAATGGATTTCCAATTCTGACAATCTCCCAAGTTTATCTAAGGCATTTTTCGGGTTAAAAGCTCCATTTGCGTCTACTCGTAACTCAATTTCATTCTTTGAGAACTCCTTTCTAATAGTCTGTAATAGTGCTATTTCAGTATCAAAGTCTATAGCCCCTATTTTCATTTTTATACAGGGAAAACCCTCTCTTAATTTCTGTTTTATCTGATTGAACATAAACGCTTTGTCTCCCATCCAAACCAAACCATTTATCGGAATTGGTTTTTCATTATCAATAAAATCTGATTCATACAAATGAAATAGGTTCTTTGATTTGAGTGATAGTAAGGCTTGCTCAAGGCCAAACTTAATGGAAGGAAAATCCTCTAAACTTTCTAAAAGAATAGCTCTATCCAAGTTTATATTGTCGCAAAGCCATTTGAGCTTTTCTTCATAGTCGGTATGATCATCATAGCTCAGACCTCTTAGAAGACCACATTCACCCAAACCTTGCTCTCCATCGTGTTCCAAAACAATGAACCAGGTCTCTTTCTGGGTCATCACGCCACGTGAAGTTCCACTTGGTCTTTTAAAGTCAAGAACGTATCTATGGTAAGTCGCTTTCATGCCCGCAAAAATACCTATATTGAAATCAAAACCTTCAATGGAAAAAGTGATTTGGATTACGGGAGCTTCCTCTGGAATTGGTGAGGAACTCAGTTATAAACTCAGTAAAAAGGGATATTGCCTCATTTTATCTGCGCGCAACGAAGAGGCCCTATCAAAGGTAAGGGCGAATACTGCCCATCCTGAAAAAGTGGAAGTTCTTCCTTTAGACATAGCCCAATTCGATAATGCCCCTGATAAGGTAGAAAAAGCGATAGAATTTTGGGGCCGCGTTGATATACTCATTAATAATGCAGGTATAAGCCAAAGGTCATTATTGGTCGAAACTGATTTTTCGGTCTATAAAAAATTAATGGACGTCAACTATCTTGGAACAGTAGCCCTATCAAAAGCAATTTTACCGCATTTTATTGAACAACAAAATGGACATTACGCTGTGGTGAGTAGCCTAATGGGCAAGTTTTCGTCGCCATATCGTTCAGGCTATTGTGGAGCGAAACATGCTTTGCATGGTTTTTTTGATGCGCTTAGAATGGAACATGAAAAAGATGGTATAGACGTCACCCTGGTATGTCCAGGATTTGTTCAAACCGACATTGCAAAAAACGCATTGACCGCAGATGGCTCAAAACAAGAAGCTAACGACAGTGCGACAAAAAATGGGCTACCAGTCTCAACCTTCTGCAAGGAAATGATTTCAGCAATCGAAAAGAAAAAATTCGAAGTATATATTGCGGGTAGTGAAAAAAAGGGAATCTACGTTAAACGATTTTTCCCTAAACTGCTACACAAATTGGTGTTGCGTAGCCAAGTACGCTAATCTTATTTAAAGTTGAACCAGAATCGAACCCCTTCTTTTGCCCTTTCCACATTTAATTTGGATTGCAACTGATTGACCAATCTATTGATTAAGCGAAGGCCCATCGAATTATTGGTGCGTTCATCCGTATCATCTGGTAGGCCTACCCCATTATCGGCATATTCAAAATAACCTTGCTCCCCATTTTTACGAAGATGAATGTATATTTTACCGTTATCATCCCCATCAGGAAATGCGTACTTGAAGGTATTTGAAACCAGCTCATTTAATATCAGTCCGAAAGGAATTGCCCGGTCAATATCTAGTTCTGTACCTTCAGCATCAACAGTAATACTGATGTTGTGTCCCCCTTTTTTGTATACCGATTGCACACTATTGATTAAACTTTCGATGTAACCCTGCATCTCAATAACCGACAGGTCATCATTTTGATAAAGTTTTTGATGAATCAACGCCATGGCTTTAACCCTGCTCTTCCCCTCCTCTAAAGCCTCAATCGCAGCCTTACTTTTCGTATTTCTCGTTTGTAAACTCAAAAGACTGGACACCATTTGAAGATTATTCTTTACTCGATGATGAATTTCTTTGAGCAAGGAATCCTTTTCTTTCAACGAGTTCTCTATAATATGGTTCTGTTCAGCAATCAGTCGTTGGTTTTTGATACTTTTCATATAGGCGTATACCAATCCAGCGAATCCAAGCAAAGTAAATATCAGGGATATAAAGACTAGATTGATTCTTTCGTCTTTGGCCTGTATCTCATTACGTATTTTTTCATTGGCCAACTTTTGCTCGTTGATGATACGCCTCGAATTCTCTAGGTCAGAATCACCAACAATTGCCACTAACTGCTGGTTCAAGATAGACACTTCATTGGCCTTCAAGGAATCACCTATTTGCTGATTTCTTTTGTAATATCGGGCTGAACTTTGGTAATTTTCGAACTTATCGTGATAAACAGCCAATAACCTATTTCTAAGGATTTGTTGCCGTATATCCATATCCTCAAAGTCTTCGTCAAGTAGTCTCTTGGCCGTTCTATTATTGTTGAGTTTTAGATGTGCTTCCGCTAAAGCAAGCGTATAATTGATAATTTGTTCGCTATATCGCCCATGATTGAAGTCTTTTAACGTACTGATACTTTCAGTAAGAAACGGAATGGCCTCAATATTTTCCTTTAAAAGCACATGACACCTTCCAATATTTCCCTCAATTTCAGCAGTGAGCGCCTCACTCTCGAAAATCTCGTTATCAGATTTTTGTTGGGAAGTATCGTTGTTGTAAACTTTCAAGAAGCCGAGTGCCTTATTGAATTCGTTTATTGCCGTGGCTGCATCGCCGTCCATAAACAGGTAATGCCCAACTTTGTTATTATGTCTTGCCAGACCCAAATGGTCATTGTCGGGTATTGTAATACCAACCGTTTGAATATACTGGTTCATGGCCTTGCGATACAAGCCCATGCCTGCGTAGATATCATAGAAATTAATCCCCTCGACAATACCTAGCTCTTGCATTTTCTCCCTTGTTTCGATTTGTTTATCGAACATTTGAAGATTGGCGTAATTACTGTCCAAAAGTCGTAGAACCAATTCTGAGGATTTAACATCCAGACTGTCCATTCCAATATAAAGCTCATTGGCAATAGCTATACTCTTGTCAAAATTGCCAATATCATTGTATAGCTGCGCCTGCATTAAGCGATAAGAGTAGATAGAAGAAGTATCCTTTATTTTTTGGGAAGAATCAAGATACACGTTGACGGTTTCTAACCATTCATATGCCGAACTTTGGGTATATCGGTTTGGAGTCGAAACGAAAAACTTAAGTTTGCTCTCAGCCCCATCCAACTCTTGAAATCTCAAAAGGGGATCTTCCTCCTTGTCTTGAGCGGGTACGAAAGTCATCCCTAAAAAGAGGATACTAAAGACAATAAACAATCCTTTTCGCTTCAAAATCATTTAGCCAAACTTTGTTTGCCAGTTCTGCAACTTTGGTTCAAAATTAGTTCGAATGCAAACCCGCCTTTAATTTTTGTTGTTAAGCCTTATATCAGAGTTGTGAAATCAATTCAAAACTTCACCCAAAACAGTGTAAATCATTGATTTCCTTCAAAAAAAAGGACCGGGCACCGACTGCACAGTCCTTTTTTGGACACTATATCAAATATTAAATATGGATTTGTTCACTAACACTTCAAAAGTATAGTGATCGCGCGAAGCGTCTCTTGAATTGTTGTGAAAGTGCTTTTTTTTGTTGTGAAATTGCACTCTAGAAAGGTCAACTTGTATTTTGTCGATGTTTTGTGTATTTCAAGGAGATTGAGCGTTGGCACCAATAAAAAGTCTCGCCAATGCTGACGAGACTTTTAACGAGAACACTATATGAAAATGAAAAAATTACTCTTTTAAACCCTTTAATAAAGTAATTACACTTCGAAAGTAAGACCGTTCTTCTGTAATAAGAAAATAATGTTGTCAACCCAGATGAAAGTGTTGTGAGGAACGGATAAACGAATATTTACCCTATAAAAACAAAAAAGCGGTCTAATTCGACCGCTTTAAAAGTATTGATTATGATTCAGCTAGGAATTCATAGATGAAATGATAAATTCCTTAAAGTCTTTTGAAATAGGAATCAAGGTATTATTTATCATAATGTCCTTCGAGTTTATCGCATCAATGTGATCTACATTAACAATGTATGATTTGTGGGCACGATAAAACTTATTTTTGGGAAGCTTTTCTAAATAATCCTTCAATGGCGATCGAACAAGAAACTTCTTGTCAACAGTATTGACCTCTAAATACACATTATCGGCTTTGATGAATTGTATATCACCAAATTGAATTCTGTAGTACAGGTGCTGTTTTTTGACAAAAATTGAATCTTTAAGAACAGAATTGGAAGTGAAGCTATCGCCATTGCTCTCTTCGATCTCACTTCTTGATTCCTTTTTGGCATAATTAAAATTCGATAAGGCTATTTCAATTGAGGTATACAAATCTTGTTGCTCAAATGGTTTAACCAAATAACCATCGGGTTTGACGGTTTTGGCATTTTCGACTGTAGCCTTGTCAGAATTTGATGTTACGAAAATGAAGGGAATATTATAATTCTGACGAATATGCTTTCCTAAATCAATACCAGTTTTGTCAGAGGCAAGAATAATATCGATTAGAACAAGGTCTACGTGATTATTCTTTAGTACCTCAATTGCCTGTTCATAGACGATGACATTGTCTACTACTTCATAGCCAATCTCTTCCAACATGGACTGCATGTCATCTGCTATGATAACATTGTCCTCGACAATGAGAATTTTGATGGGGTGCTCCAAATTCAGTGTAGTTTAGATAGTTTTAACATTCAAAACTACAAAAAATAATTAATTGCTATGTAAAGCAACAATGAAATAAGAAAGGTTGATAAGGCCAACTTTTTAAGCTCAGGGTCCAATTCTACTGGATTTATAGTTCGCATTACTTTAATCAAATGCGTAAAAATTAACACATAGGGCAGCAGGAAAAAGGCATTACCTAACTCTAGCCGAAGAACTGCAAAAATGACAAAGCAAAGGAAACTTAGCATCAATAGAACAGCATGATATCTTTTACCATTGGTATACCCCATTTTTACAATCAAGGTATTCTTACCGTGATTGGCATCTGATTTTACATCTCTCAAATTATTTAGGTTCAATACACCCACACAAAGAAGACCAATAGCAATTGCAGGTAGTAAATCAATTGGGAAGATTTGTTGCGCCAACAGAAATTTAGTACCAAGAACAGATAACAGACCAAAGAACAGAAAAACGAACACATCTCCCAGCCCTTGGTATCCATAAGCAGAATCACCTACGGTATATTTTATGGCCGCCCAAATACTAAATAATGCCAGAACCAGAAATGTGATGGTATAGGGCAGTTTTTCCATCCCAAAAACATGAACCAGCAAAAAAACGGTCAATGAAAGACTTAGGCCTGCCATTAAGGCGATGCCCTTTTTGAGTTCATTTGAACTTAACAAACCACTTTGCAAAGCCCTCTTCGGCCCTATTCGGTCGTCAGCATCAGTTCCTTTCGTTCCATCCCCATAATCATTCGCAAAATTTGAGGTTATCTGAAAAGCTACCGTAATCAAAAGACAAAGTGCGAGTGTCAAATTATCGGAATATCCGGCTAAACTGGCAAGAGCAGCTCCTGTAATGATTCCTGATAACGAAAGTGGCAATGTTCTTAACCTGGCCGCACCAAGCCAAACCTTAACTTTTTTCAATTAGTTGGGAGCTTCAATCTTTAACCTTTGCCCATCTTGATACGAAGCGACAAAGGCATCTTGAAAACCTATGCTCACTAATTGCCTTCTGAAGGTCTGGGCCTCTTCAAGCGTTTCGAACGTGCCCAAAGAATAGGCATAAAAAGGATTGGTCTTTACAAAAAGGGTATTGGTCAAGGCTTCTGAAGCCAATGTAACGTTATTGTCCACGAATGATTTGACCTGAACGGAGTAAACCTTCTCTTTTTCCAAAAATTGTTTTGCCAAATAAAACTCCTTGACAAGACTAAGCTCTTGATTCTGATATTTTAGGTTGTCGATTCTTGTTTTAATGGCGTCAAGACTATCCAATGATACCAACACGTTGTCCTGATTATCCCTAGCCCTCGATATGGTCATACCTGAAAAATAGGACCATAAACCAAAGACCGCCAAAAAGATTAATGCGGCAACACCTGCAAATACATTTCTTTGGATTTTAATCTTACGTAAATCCTTATTCTTAAATTTTATTTGGTCTAATAAACGCTCGTTTATGATTTGGGACTTTTCAATATCCTTGTGTAGGTCTAATAAATCATTTTCTTCAATAAAGGGCATTCTAAATCTATTTGAGGAATTAAAAAGTTAACTCGATAGTTTTCAGGGTTTTATAGCCATGAATATTTACAAATGTATGCTTTTTGCTGAAAGCAAAAAATATAGGTTTAAAATTCTGAAATTCTGACTAAAAAACAAATAGAAAATGGCGTCAATCCTTCAACTGAATCCCGTTGGGCAACAAATGTATTTTACGTTGTTTATACAACACCCCTACTCCTTTTTTAAATGATTTTTTACTCATTTTTAAGGCACTTTGTATTTCATTGGGAGAGGACTTATCGTGTAGCGGCAAGAAACCATCATTTGTCTTTAATTCGTTAAGTATTCGCTCAGCAGCTGAATCCAATAATTTTAGTCCTATAGGCTCGAGGGAAACGTCAATTTTACCATCGGGCCTAACGTTTTTTATATGTGCCATAAGTCGGTCTCCTATACTCACTTCTTTAAAGACATCACTGAAAAACAGTAGTCCTTTGTGTTTATCCTCAATGATAACTTCCCAACCAAGATTGGTTTTCCTACTTATTAAAATACCTACTTCTTGGTTTACCTCATAAATTGCTCCTTCCTTGGAAATAAATTTGTCGAGCTTCGTGGAAGCAACCAATCGGAAAGACTCCTCATCAAGAAAACAGTGAATTACGTAAAATTTTCCTTCTTCAAGCCTAATGTGCTGTTCACGATACGGTACTAAAAGTTGCTTTTCAAGTCCCCAATCAAGAAAAGCCCCTATTTTATTGACTTGGGCCACCCTCAAATAGGCATAATGGTCCCTAATGACCAATGGCTCGATGGTCGTTGCTATTGGCCGCTCTTCATGGTCGAGATAACAAAAAACCGAAATGGACTGATTAAGTTGTATGCCCTCGGGAACATATTTGTTGGGAAGTAAAATCTCTGTGCCTTCGTAATCTCCCAAAAAAACACCGACACTCGTACTTCGTAATACGTTCAGTGTGTTGTAATCGCCAATCCTAATCATAGATCACTTTAAAAAGAAAGACCGTGCCATGGGCACGGTCTTTTTGTATTGCTTTCGTATTGTATTAATTGTAAACAGATTCCTTGCCGAAGTGCTTAGCTAGTTGATAATAAATAACCGCTCTGTGTTTATTTTTTTCAGACTTTCCATATTTTTCAATCACACTATTTATGGCGTCCATCAATTGGGGTCCATCGGAAAGACCCAGTTTCTTAATCAGAAAGTTGTTTTTGACCGTATTCAACTCTTTTTCATCGCTTCCCGATACCTTGGAGGCATCAAGATTGTAGATAGCTGGTCCTAAACCAATAGCAACTTTTGTCAATAAATCCATATCCGGGGTTTCCCCAAACTTTTCTTTAATATCCGCTGCGTATTTCTCAATTAATTCATCTCTTTTGCTCATGTTTGTCAGTGTTTTTTTAGAAAATTCATCGATATTCCGAAGATATAAAATCA
>CAYNUM010000022.1:12085-12454 GCA_964400025.1 uncultured Croceivirga sp. | reverse complement strand
AAATAAATTATTAAAGTCCAATAAGGTAATATTATATACCGCAAGACCCAGGGCAAGTATTATCAAAATGGTGAGAAGTGTTCTGTTCATGTTTGGTTTGACTAAAATAACTCACTGACGTTTGTGCTAAATAGTTTAACGGCAATGGCCAATAAAATTACACCAAAAACCTTTCGAATAACACCCAATCCGTTTTTCCCCAATACACGCTCTATTCTAGTTGACGATTTCAAAACAAGATAGACAAAGAGTACGTTCACTAAAATGGCAACAACGATGTTTTGAACCTCGTATTCGGCGCGCAGGGCCAAAATTGAGGTCATGGTACCTGCACCTGCAATAATTGGAAACGCAATGGGTACAATTGAG
>CAYNUM010000022.1:0-12067 GCA_964400025.1 uncultured Croceivirga sp. | reverse complement strand
AAGGTGATGCCCAGAATCATTTCTATGGCAAGGAAGAAAATAACAAATGCACCCGCTACTGCAAATGAGTTGACATCTATTCCTATAAGATGAAGAATTCTTTCGCCAACGAATAAAAAGGAAATCATAATTCCGACGGCAACCAATGAGGCTTTCTCAGATTGAATATGGCCGACCTTGTTGCGCAACGATATGATTATGGGCACACTACCCAAAATATCGATCACAGCAAATAATATCATACTGGCGGTCGCAATCTCTTTAAAACTAAATTCCATTGGTTTAGATTTAAGCAAGGAACAAATCTACGTTCAAAAAACAAGGTTTGGATTATACCG
Source organism: uncultured Croceivirga sp. (assembly GCA_964400025.1). Taxonomy (GTDB): domain Bacteria; phylum Bacteroidota; class Bacteroidia; order Flavobacteriales; family Flavobacteriaceae; genus Croceivirga. The sequence continues at coordinate 11,729 of CAYNUM010000022.1, read as the reverse complement.
TCAAGACTAAATTTTGATGCTTAATTTTGAACTATGTTTCAGATATCGAACACCTTGATTTCCGAAGAGATTTTGGAAAAGGACTTTGTGTGTAATTTAAGTGCCTGTAAAGGAGCTTGCTGCGTTGAAGGGCAATCAGGTGCCCCACTGGAAGATGAGGAAACTGAAAGACTCGAGGAGATTTATGACAAGGTAAAACCCTTTTTACGCGAAGAAGGGATAAAAGCCATAGAAGAACAAGGCACCTTTGTCAAGGGAATGGATGGCGAATGGGAGACGCCCTTGGTCAATAATGAGGAATGTGCCTATGTGACATTTAATGATCAAGGTATTGCAAAATGTGGATTGGAAGAGGCGTTTAATCAAGGTGAGACCGATTGGAAAAAACCAATCTCTTGTCATTTATACCCCATTCGTACCCGGAAGTATTCTGAGTTTACCGCAGTAAATTATCATAAATGGACTATCTGTGACCCGGCTTGTTCTCTAGGGAACGAACTAAAAGTCCCGATTTATAAATTTGTAAAGGAAGCGTTGATACGAAAGTTTGGTAGCCTTTGGTACAATGAATTGGAATTAGTGGCGAAAGAACACGCTAAATAGTTGGAATTTCTAAAACTACCTTGGTTCCTTTAGGGTTTCCGTTGTCATCATATAAGTCGATAATTTCAACATCGAAACCGTACTGATAGTCCTTGGCAAAGTTGGCCAATCGTTCTTTGGTATTGTCAATACCCACAGACTTTCTTTTCAGAACCCTATTCTCCTTAATTTTTTCTGATGCCGCTCGACCAACTCCGTTGTCAATCACTGCAATCAGCATGTGAATATCATCTTTACGCGATATGTTTAACCATAACTTTTTCTCACCATTTTTAGCGGATAATCCATGCCAAATAGCATTTTCCAAAAAGGGTTGAAGTACTAAAGAAGGAATTTTGACGCGATCCGCGTCAATACCTTCTTCAATATTTATGGAGTAGTCGATGCCTTCTGAAAAACGAATATTCTCAATATTCAAATAGAGCTGTACCGTTTCCAATTCTTCTGCCAGCGAAATTTCCTTTAGGCTAGAACCGTCTAGAATTCTTCGAACCAGTTTCGAAAATTTGTTCAGATAATGAACGGCATTTTTCTTATCATTGTTGATAATGTATAGTTTAATGGAATTCAGGGAGTTGAAAAGAAAATGCGGGTTCATTTGACTACGTAACATGTTCTGTTCGAGTCCCATAACTTTTTTCTCATGATTGGATTGATTCTGTCGGTACATGATAAATAGAATAGTGCCAATAAGCCCGATAACCAAGGCACTGACCAGAATCATGGTTTGGTTTCGTCGCAAACGAAATTTTACCAATTCATTCTCATTGGCGAGACCTGAAATTTCATTCTCCCTTTTTTCATTTTCATATCTCAATATCAAATCATTGATATATCGAATGTTTCGTTCATCCTTTAGTTCTTTGTCAAGGGTTTCAGCTTCTTTGAAATACGCAAAAGCCTTTTCATGATTTCCTCTTTTTGATTCCAATTGCGATAACATACGCTGGGCATAGACAACATTACGTGAAAGCGTGTTTTCCCTAGCCATTTTTAAACCGGCCTGAAGTTCAGTTTCAGCATCTTTGAAATTGCCCAATTCCATTTTGGCCCAACCTGTATTGATCAAAATGGTCGACCAGATCAATTTGTCTTTAATTTCGGCAACAGATGTTTTTAGCTGTTCTAGGAGCTTTAATGCATCTTCGTATTTGTTCCTTTTTAGATTGATTTGGGCAATGCCGTTTTTTGAAAAGACATTACCATAGTCATTACCAATTTCGTTATTAAGGGCCAATGCCTTCTGGTATCGCAAGAGGGCTGCATCCAAATCCCCTATTTGTTCCAAACAATCCCCAATGTTCTGATTGTTTATGGCGATGCCCAACTTGTTTTCCAATTCCGTTTCAAGTTCTAAGGCCCGTTCAAATTGGGTAATCGCTAAATCGTGCTGGCCAAGCGTCTTGTAGAGATTTCCTATACTATTTAAGGCAATATTGATATTTCTCTTGATGTGGATCGATGGGTCTTCTATAGATTCGGCAACTTCGAGTGCTTGTTGGTTATAGTCCATGGCCGTTTTGATGGCATCCTTTCTGCGATAAACCACCCCTAACATGTTCAAACTAAGTACTTCAAACTCTTCGTTGTTTACATTTTGTGCTATTTCCAAGGCCGATTCATGTAATTCCAATGCTCTTTTGAAGTCCGAGAGATATCGGTAAACTGTCCCTTTTTGGTTAATCAAATAGGAAATGGGTTCAGGGTGTAGTTCTACATCCAATTTTTCCAAAAGGGTATTGATGGCTATTGTATCCCTTCTAAAAGGTCGAAGTACCTTGTTGATATCAGCATATAGCTTGGGACTGCTTTCAATTACTTCTGAAATGGCTTCATCCAGGCTAGGTTTTTGAGGGGAAAAAGACATCAAAGAAAAACAAATAAATATGCAAATAAGACCAAGAAAAACCCTTGGCCTTATCCCTATATTGATATTGTTTTTGGCTTTCAGGAAATAGAGTGTTTAGATTACAAATTACAATAAGTCTAGAAAGTCTGACTTTTTTTGTCTGGAGACGGGAATTTTGTGGTTGGTCTTAAGAACTACATAGCCATCGGTCTTAAGAAACTCTTTTATTTTTCCCAAATTGACAACGAAAGAGTTATGAATCCTAAAGAAGGATTCAGAAGGTAAAAGTTGGTTAACCTCTTTTAATTTTTTGGTCAATAATATTTTTTGGCCATCCTCTAAATACAATGTACTATAATTGCCATCGGACTCTGCATAAAGAATTTCCTCACTTTCCAAGAACAGCAACTTACCATCGGTATTTATGGTTATTTTCTTATCAATGGATTTTGAATTGAAATTGAGAAGAATCTGTTCCAGTTTTTCAGCAGTCTGATTCTTGTCGTTGAACTTCTTGATTTTGGTGATAGTGTCGTTCAAATCATCAGTATCAATGGGCTTTAACAAGTAGTCAATGGCTTCATTCTTCAGTGCTTTTAAGGCATATTGATTGTAGGCCGTTGTGATAACCACCGGAAAATTCTTGTTTTTTAAATTCTTGATGAATTGAAAACCGTCCATAATGGGCATTTCAATATCCAGAAACAGACAATCTGGAGTGTTTTGCTCTAAATAGCCCAGTGCTTCGTGGGCATCAGTAAAAGAAGCTACCACATTAACCTCATCGCTAAGATTGCTCAGTTCCCAACTTAAGCTTTCCAGAGCTTTGGCCTCATCATCTACTAAAACGGCTTCCAACATAAGCTACAATTCATTTGAACCTTAAATGTAATGCGAATCATCATTCCCTGCCTTGAATTATGTGCGTATGGGCAATATACGGGTATAATCTGTATGAAATCCCATAAGAACGGAATATGAGAAATACGAGCAATTTGGGCCCCATGAGGTATTTTTCAAGGGGGGATTTCCATTTATACACATTTTGCTACCAATTATACATCGAATCAAACCTTGCTTTGGATGCATAACTATTTTTATGATGATTATTTCCCGAGTCTATTTTTAGATTGGAAATATGACAACAACTAGAATTATTTAGTGCTTATCAATTATCGTACGGCCGACCAAATATGCGTAAGCATGTGAATATACAAAATAGTTAATGTTGCTTTAGTGAAGCATCTTTCTTAGGTTTCGGGGGAACTACCTAAAGAGATAAATCACGTACGAAGTGACATTGGCCGTACGGTTTGATAACCGACCTTAGTAGAAGACCAAAAGGTATAATTTTATATACTTTTTGGTCTTTCTTTTTTGTTGATACTCCGCTACTTACTTAATTATTTGACTGAACCTAGAACCTTATTGAGTGGAACGCACATTTCAACATTGGATGTTAAAAACTTTGGGATTGAATTGATTAAACAAACTTTACTGGTATACCGCATTTTGCAATCTTTGTTAGTCCGTGCCGTAGGCAATTCAATCCTAATATTTTCAACATAACAAGAACACTATGTCAGCTGCCATTGAGCCCATTCTGCAAGAAAATGAAGATAGATTTGTAATATTTCCGATTCAACATCATGATTTGTGGGAATGGTACAAGAAATGTGAGGCTTGTTTTTGGACGGCGGAAGAGATAGACCTACACCAAGACCTGACTGATTGGAACAATAAGTTAAGTGATGACGAGCGCTACTTTATAAAGCACATTTTGGCGTTCTTCGCTGCCTCTGACGGTATTGTCAATGAAAACCTTGCGGAAAACTTTGTGAACGAAGTGCAATATTCAGAGGCCAAGTTCTTCTATGGTTTTCAGATTATGATGGAGAACATCCATTCAGAAACCTACTCCCTGCTTATCGATACCTATGTCAAAGACGAAAAAGAGAAGAACGTTTTATTCAAGGCCATTGAAAACTTTCCAGCAATCAAGAAAAAAGCGGACTGGGCTTTAAAATGGATTGAATCACCCAGCTTCGCAGAACGATTGATAGCTTTTGCTGCAGTCGAAGGCATTTTCTTTTCTGGAGCTTTTTGTTCCATTTTCTGGTTGAAGAAAAGAGGATTGATGCCCGGGCTTACCTTTTCCAACGAATTGATTTCAAGAGATGAGGGCATGCATTGTGATTATGCCGTCCACTTACATAACAAACATTTGGTGAACAAGGTTCCAAAAGAGCGCATTACAGAAATCATTGTGGATGCCCTAAATATTGAACGAGAGTTTATAACAGAATCCTTACCGGTAAGTCTGATTGGAATGAATGCCAAATTGATGACTCAATATTTAGAGTTTGTTACCGATCGTCTTTTGGTAGAACTGGAATGTGAAAAGGTCTACAATGCGACCAATCCGTTTGATTTTATGGATATGATATCACTGCAGGGTAAAACCAATTTCTTTGAAAAGCGTGTTTCTGAATATCAGAAGGCAGGTGTGTTGAACAAAGAGAAAGACAGTGATGCGCAAAAAATCAGTTTTGACGCTGATTTTTAAAGGATTGTAATGTCTTCTTTCCCCAAAAAGAAACATAGAACACCTACTTTATTGTTGTTTTTAAAAGTACCCTAATTAAAGGATTAAGATATGTATGTAGTTAAAAGAGATGGTAGGAAGGAACCAATAATGTTTGATAAGATTACGGCAAGGGTTCGAAAACTCTGCTATGGTCTTAATGATTTGGTAGATCCGGTTAAAGTGGCGATGAGGGTCATTGAAGGGCTTTATGATGGAGTTACCACCTCTGAATTGGACAACCTCGCCGCTGAAATTGCAGCGACTATGACTACTACGCATCCTGATTATGCAAAACTAGCGGCACGAATTTCTGTTTCCAACCTGCATAAAAACACAAAAAAATCCTTCTCAGAGACCATGAAGGATTTATATGAATATGTTAACCCCAGAACGGGTAAAAAGGCGCCGCTACTCTCTGATGAGGTGTACAAAATTGTTTCAGAGAATGCAGAAAAGTTAGATTCTACCATTATCTACAATAGGGATTTTGGGTACGACTACTTTGGATTCAAAACCTTAGAGCGTTCATACCTGCTCAAACTGAATGGAAAAATAGCTGAAAGACCACAGCATATGTTGATGCGTGTGGCCGTGGGCATTCACCTTAATGACTTGGACGCTGCGGTGGAAACCTACGAATTGATGTCAAAGAAGTACTTTACCCATGCCACGCCGACATTGTTCAATTCAGGTACACCAAAACCTCAAATGTCTTCTTGCTTTTTGTTGGCGATGAAGGAAGATAGCATTGATGGTATCTATGATACATTGAAACAAACGGCAAAAATTTCACAATCTGCTGGCGGTATAGGCCTCTCTATTCATAATGTGAGGGCAACTGGCTCATATATCGCAGGTACCAATGGCACTTCAAATGGTATTGTTCCGATGCTTAGGGTATTTAATGATACCGCACGATATGTTGATCAAGGTGGGGGGAAAAGAAAAGGCAGTTTTGCTATTTATGTAGAGCCATGGCATGCCGATATTTTTGACTTTCTTGATTTGAAAAAGAATCATGGAAAGGAAGAAATGAGGGCCCGTGACTTGTTTTATGCGATGTGGATTCCTGACCTTTTTATGAAAAGAGTGGAAGCTGATGCAGAATGGACATTGATGTGTCCAAATGAGTGCCCAGGTCTGTTCAATAACCACAGCGAAGAATTTGAAGCGTTATACCTGCAATACGAAGCTGAAGGCAAGGGTAGAAAAACGATAAAGGCCAGAGACCTTTGGGAGAAAATATTGGAATCACAAATTGAGACTGGTACCCCATACATGCTCTATAAAGATGCGGCGAACCGAAAGAGCAATCAAAAGAATTTAGGAACGATACGTTCTTCTAATCTCTGTACTGAGATTCTTGAATATACCTCTCCCGATGAGGTTGCCGTTTGTAATTTGGCCTCCATAGCACTGCCCATGTTCGTGAAAAACGGACAATTTGACCACAAAGAACTATTTAAGGTTACCAAAAGGGTTACTAAAAATTTGAATAGGGTTATCGACCGAAATTATTACCCGGTCGAAGAAGCAAGAAATTCAAATATGCGCCATCGCCCTGTTGGACTTGGGGTTCAAGGGTTGGCAGATGCCTTTATATTATTGCGTTTACCCTTTACCAGCGATGAGGCGAAAAAATTAAACCAAGAAATTTTTGAGACCCTTTATTTTGCGGCAATAACAGCCTCGATGGAAGAGGCGAAAGTAGATGGTGCGTATTCTTCGTATGAAGGTTCACCTATTTCTCAAGGCGAGTTTCAACATAACCTTTGGGGCATAAAGGATGAAGAGCTTTCCGGTAGATGGGATTGGGCAAAGTTGCGAAAGGATGTGAAAAAACATGGTGTTCGAAATTCGCTTTTGGTCGCACCTATGCCAACTGCTTCAACCTCCCAAATTTTGGGTAATAATGAATGTTTTGAGCCCTACACGAGTAACATATATACCCGAAGAGTACTGTCAGGAGAATTTATTGTAGTAAATAAGCATCTTTTGGAGGACTTGGTTAAACTAGGTCTTTGGAATGAAGGGCTAAAACAAGAACTGATGCGTGCCAATGGCTCCATTCAGCATATCGATATTATTCCTGATGAAATCAAAGAGCTTTATAAGACGGTTTGGGAGCTTAGCATGAAAGACATCATTGATATGAGCCGACAACGCGGTTACTTCATTGATCAAAGTCAATCGTTGAACCTTTTCATGGAAAATGCAAATTATGCAAAGTTGACCTCAATGCATTTTTATGCTTGGAAAAGTGGCTTGAAAACCGGTATGTATTATTTGCGAACGAAAGCTGCAGTTGACGCCATTAAGTTCACCTTGGACAATACAAAGAGAAAAGAAGTTCCTGTTAGTGTTGCAGCGGAGGCAGAAGTGGAAGCTGCAACCCCACAAGCACCATCGAACATCAAGGTTCAGGCTACTGCCGTGACGCAACAAGAAGTAGATATTCAGCCGATGACTGAAGCTGAAATGAAACAACTGATAGCGAGGGCCAAAGAAGGACAGGCAGATGATGATTGCCTAATGTGTGGTTCTTAGCGTTAATCGATTAATTGCCGGTATTGCTCCAACTGGCTGTTAGGTGATAGTGTTTATTTGATTAAGACACCTCTTGAAAATCTATGTTTTCTAGGGGTGTTTTTTTGTTGGATACTGAAAATCGGGATATACCACTGACTTGGGTCGTTTGCTGAAACGCAAATAAATATATCTCGCCAAAAGAAGCCACAGCATGATTTTCGGATTGGGGATATTTCGATAACGAACAAAAACCGATAAATGGTATGGTGAGATAAGTCTATTCGATAAAAAACCCCTTTCATCTTAATGAAAAGGGGTTTTAAAAAAGTTATAAATATTTATATGTTATAGTGACCAGGCTTTTCCTCCAGTCAATTCATCGAGGTCACCACACCCAACATATTCTCCTGGAATGGGAAGATAGGCCAGAACTTCTTCTCCGACATATTCAGAGCTTTTATAACCCCAAATGGCAATGTCTCGAATGTTTTGCGAAAAAGCATAGCAGGCAACTTCATCATCCAATTCTGCTTCTTCACCAGCCATCATAGCCTGCATATATTGACCAATGGCTTCCTCTTGTGCCTCCTCTTCCTCATCCGTACGTTTGGCAAGATATTTGGCCAGGAGAGGCTCTAAATCAGCCGCCTCAATATCCATTAAGGAATCATTGCCAGACTCAGTAAGAAGCTTGCCCATAAACTTATCCATCAAGAGTTTGGTAAACCCTTGCTGTTCTTCTGGGAGAACTTCATTTACAAACTGATCAATAAATACATGCACATTTACTTCAGTGGCAGAAGGAGTATCTGTTTTGGGCAAGATAACGTCTATCATTTGAGCTATGGCATACCCTTTATCCTTTTCAAAAAAGGAAGGTGCCCATTCGGCATAAGCCGGTTTTTCTTTACATGATTGTAAAACGCTCAATAGGGTAGGTGTCGCTGCTGCATAACCGAAAACCATTCCCATATTCTTAAGTGCCGATCTTCTTTTCATATTAAATGTTTCCTTTTTTAAGTTCACTAGCTGCATGATTGGCAGCTCTTGCCGTAAAGGCCATATAAGTTAATGATGGATTAACGCATGCTGCAGAGGTCATGAACGCTCCATCCGTAACATAAACGTTCTTACAAGCATGTACTTGATTGTACCCATTCAAAACAGAAGTTCTAGGGCTACGACCCATTCGCGCGGTGCCCATTTCATGGATACCCAATCCGAGTGCTCCGGGGTCATCTCTTGTGGTAATATCTCGCAGTCCAGCTTTGGTCAACATGTCGACAGCCTGCTCCTTAATGTCTTCACGCATTTTCCACTCATTGTCTCTTAATTCTGCGTCGAACGTTACCGTAGGTAATCCCCATTGGTCTAGTTTGTCATAATCCAATGTCATCCGGTTGTCTTCATAGGGTAAGACCTCTCCGAATCCACCAATTCCGAAGTTCCAACCACCTGGTTTTAGAACGGCGTCTTTCAAATCTTTACCATACGAAACCTCCGCGATAACATCTTCCCAGTTTTGCCGTGAGGCACCACCTTGATAACCATATCCGCGTAAGAATTTATCTGTATTGGAACTGCCACCAATGTTTCGGAATCTTGGAACGTAAACACCGTTTGGTTTTCTTCCTTTGTAATACTTATCCTCGAAGCCATCAAATTTTCCACTGGCCCCCACATTCAAATGGTGATCCATTATATTTCTACCCAACTGGTCTGAATCATTGCCTAGTCCGTTAGGAAATCTATCCGATTTTGATTGCATCAAAATTGCCGTTGACGCAATAGCTGAAGCACATAAGAAAATGACCTTTGCCTTGAACTCAAATTCTTCTTTGGTTACACGGTCAATGACTTTGACCCCAGTGGCTTTTTTGGTATTTGGGTCATAAATCACTTGATGTACAATAGAATCCGGTCTTAGCGTCATATTGCCAGTTGCCTCAGCAGCAGGAAGGGTGGAAGACACACTACTGAAATAGGCCCCGAAAGGACACCCTCGAATACATCGGTTTCGAAACTGACATCGTACCCTACCGTCACCCTCAAAACGTTTATCACTATTGATATGGGCAACGCGTCCTGCGGTAATTACTCTCCCATCAAAATGTTCGGCAACCTTATCTCGAACGTGTTGTTCAAGACAGTTTAGCTCCATCATAGGTTCAAACACACTGTCAGGTAGCTGCGAAAGCCCTAAAGCTTCGCCAGAAACACCAATATATCGCTCTACACGTTCGTACCATGGCGCGATATCCTTATATCGCACAGGCCAGTCTACACCGTGACCATCTTTTTTATTGGCCTCAAAATCGAGGTCACTCCAACGATAACTATGGCGCCCCCACATAATTGAACGACCTCCTACATGATAACCCCGCATCCAATCAAAACGTTTGGTTTCATTGTAAGGGTGATCCAAGTCATTTACGAACCAGTGCTTTGAGTCCGACCGGGTGGTGTAACCTGTTCTACTTTGTTTTTCTTGCTTTTTGCGATCTTCTTGGGTGGGTTGCCTTGCATTTGGAAAATCCCAGGTGTCCATATTGGCCGTTGGGTAGTCCTCACGGTGTTTGACCATTCTTCCGCGTTCCAATACCAAGGTCTTCAGCCCATTTTCACATAGTTCTTTTGCGGCCCAACCTCCGCTGATGCCAGTACCTACAACTATTGCATCATAAGACTCTTGTTCTTCGTTGTAATAAAATTTACCCATTTAGAATACCATTGTTTAATTTCTAAATGTATTAAATATTAAATTAATTTTCTACATTTAATGCTCTATGAAATTGAGAATTTCGCACTACAACGTTATCGTAAACGCTATTTCCTTAAATACCAAAATACCAAGAATTTCAAATTATACCCATGAAAAGAAGAAAATTCATTAATAGGTCGACCATGGCGGGAACAGGGATACTCGTTCTTGGTTCATATGCCTGTAAACAGGGGAAAAAAGAGATGGAAGAAAAGGTTGCGGAAGACGAAGTTGATACAACGTCTCCTGAATTATTCTTCAAGCTTTCGCTGGCACAATGGTCTATTAATCAAATGATTCGAAAAGATGGGGTTGATCCATACACCTTTGCGGAAAAAGCGAAGGCATGGGGTTTTTCCGGTTTGGAATATGTGAGCGGTCTCTATTATCCTGAGCTTGAAGCGGCAGATTTCTCTGAAGCTGCAATGAAAGCCTTTGTGGACAAGAGCAATGCCGAAGCCAAGAAACATGGTATGAAAAACCTGTTGATTATGATTGACAGACAAGGTAATTTGGCAGCGGCGGATGAAGCTGAGCGAAATGCTGCCGTAGAAAGCCATCACAAATGGGTTGATGCTGCTCAGGCCATGGGTTGTCACTCCATTCGTGTAAACCTCGGTGGAAGCGAAGAAAAAAATGAATGGACACAAGCTTCCATTGATGGATTGACAAAGCTGTCCACCTATGCCCAAAACAAAAATATTAATGTTACTGTTGAAAACCATGGTGGGTTTTCTTCCAATGGAGAACTTTTGGCCAATGTGATGCAACAAGTAAACATGGATAATTGTGGTACCCTGCCCGATTTTGGTAACTTCTGTATGAAATGGGCCGAATGGCCAGCATGCGATGATTGGTACGATCGGTACAAGGGTATGAAAGAATTAATGCCCTATGCCAAAGCGGTTAGTGCAAAGTCAATGGACTTTGATGAAAATGGGGACGAAAAGAATACAGATTATGTCAAAATGCTTCAAATAGTGAAAGATGCCGGTTATTCTGGTTACATAGGTGTGGAATATGAAGGAAGAGAATTAAGTGAAGAAGAAGGTATTCTAGCAACAAAAGAATTGCTGATCAAAGCAGGAAAATCTTTGAGCTAATCTGTCAAGGTTTTATGGAGGCGCTATTCAATCAACTTTTTGATTACAATTTCTATTGCAATAAAAAACTTATTGATGAGCTTCAGACCATTTCCAAAGTACCAAAAAAGAGCATAAAACTCTTCAGTCACATATTAAATGCCCACCATATTTGGAACAAAAGGTTGGTCGGTGAGGAATGGAATTTTAAGGTATGGCAGGTACATGAGATTAAGGATTGGGAGGATATTCATTACGAAAATCAGCGAAGCACTTTTGAAGTGATAAGAAATACGCACGATTTCAATAAAAGGATAG